>JAIDTT010000006.1 GCA_029060545.1 Paramuribaculum sp.
GATAGCAGGGCACCACGAGATGGTAAGTTTATTGAAAGGATAGGTTCTTATAATCCGAACACTAATCCTGCTACAGTATCTTTGAATTTCGAACGGGCTTTGTATTGGGTTAACGTAGGAGCAATCCCCACCGACACTGTACGCAGCATCCTCTCCAACGAAGGTGTGCTTCTTATGAAGCATCTTCAGGGAGGTGTAAAGAAAGGCGCATTCGACGAAGCTGAAGCTCAGCGTCGCTTCGAAGCCTGGAAGCAGAAGAAGCAGGCTGCTGTAGACGCAGCCAAGACTTCGATGGCTACCAAGGCTCAGGAAGAGGCTAAGGCACGTCTCGAAGCCGAGCAGGCCAAGAACGCCGCCAAGGCAGAAGCCGTAGCAAAGAAGAAAGCAGAGATCCTCGCAGCTCAGGCAGCAGCCGCAGCTGAAGCCGCTCAGGCCGAAGAGGCACCTGCCGCCGAGGAAGCAGCAGCAGAATAAGCTGCGCGCCCATACAGCAAACGAACGGGAAGCACTTCTCCGACACTCCGTCGCAGAAGTGCTTCCTCTCTTTCGTACCTGGACCTAAAGTAATTGGATTTTTTCGTATCTTTGTGTTTAGCTTTTTTAATCAGCGAATTATGAAACAGCCCAATCTTCCTATTGAAGCATCTGAAAGTATCTATTCACAAATCAAGGCGGTACTTCTTGGCGCCAGAGCTAAGGTGCTCACCACGGTCAATACCGCTATGGTGCAAGCCTATTGGCATGTTGGCAAACTTATAGTAGAAGCACAAGGAGGAGAGGATCGAGCAGCCTATGGCGATGATCTTATAAAACGCATATCTTCGCGGCTCACTTCCGAATTAGGCAAAGGATTTGATGCTTCTAACCTCCGCAATATGAGATCGTTTTATTTGGCTTTCCCAAATTGTGACGCACTGCGTCACAATTTGAGTTGGACGCATTATCGTAGTCTGATACATGTTTCAAATCCCGACGCCCGCAAATATTACGAAGAGGAGGCATCGACAGGAAGATGGAGTACGCGGCAATTGGAGCGTCAGATCGCAACACAATATTATGAACGCTTATTGTCAACACATCGGGATTCATCCGAGGTAAGGGAGCTAATTAAGAAAAATATACCCGCGAAACCAGAAAACTTTGATCCTCTATCACTTGTTCATGATCCATATATACTTGAATTTATAGGGGCAAAAGAGGATGTCGTCTGGCGTGAGAGTGAGCTCGAACAGGCCTTGATTTCTCACCTTGAAGAGTTTCTGCTGGAGTTGGGGCGAGGATTTGCATTCATCGGACGGCAGAAACGAATCACTATTGACGGTCAGCACTTTTATCCTGATTTGGTGTTTTACAACGTGCTGACACATAGCTATGTTATTATAGACTTAAAGATGCGGAAGGTGGATTACAGCGACGTCGGCCAGATGCAATTATATGTTAATTATTATAACCGGGATGTATGTCAGCCTGATGATAATCCTACGATCGGGATAATCTTATGCTCCGAGAAAAATGATACTGTGATCGAATATACTTTAGGAGATAGGAAGGATATAGGCGTTTACTCAGCCAAATATGATCTGGTGATGCCCACAAAGGAGGAGCTAACTCGTGAAATTGAGCTTACGCGTCATAAATTCAAAATGATTAATGGCTAAAACAATTGCTTAATGACTGTATATTCCAATTCCAATCAAATGCTTGGTGCTATCGGCGAGAATCTTACTTGTGTGATGCTTATGGCTCACGGATGGCCCACCGCGAATGTCAATCAATCCATCAATAATTTTAAAGGAATAGATCTGTTTTGCCAGAAAGGTGTTGATTCCGAGCAAGTAATAGGTATTCAGGTAAAGACATCTGCTAAAAGCAGCTTTCTGTTGGGCTTCTCGTGTGAAGAAGCGGCCGATCGCGATTTTCTGGAACGTCATATTACTGGTCCTTGGGTATTCGTGCATATCACATCATTAGTACCCTTGGATGTTGATTATTATGTGGTGCCGCGTGAGGCACTTATAGATATGCTGTATTGTAGTCATCAATGGTATCTCTATCAATGGGACCGCCCGGCCACACCCTCTTTGAGGCAATCTGTTGCCGCGATAAAAGTGTGCTGGCTTCGGGGCGATGACGGCAAGTCACGCAAATCGCAGATTCCCTTTGTCAATCCATATCCGGGTGATATCTTCCGCCAACCCGACTCATGGGATAAAATCTGGTGAGCCGATCCCACAAGATGTGGTATCGTATCGCCAGCTCACTGTGGGAGTAGTTATTTTTCGGAGGGGAGATGCGGCGGGTGTGAGCAAAATTTGCTATTTTTGTGACTTGAAATTAATTTTTACTGCTAACTCATACCATTATTATACTACTATGGCTCAGGAACCCGCTGCTGAAGAGACGAAAGATGTGAAAGGTCTCAATTTTGTAGAACAGATTGTATTCGACGATCTCCGCGCCGGTAAGAACGGCGGCCGACTCAATACCCGTTTCCCTCCGGAGCCTAACGGCTATCTGCATATCGGCCATGCCAAGGCTATATGTATGGATTTCGGTGTGGCTGAGAAGTTTGGCGGTACATGCAATCTTCGCTTCGACGATACAAACCCTGTGAAGGAGGATGTGGAGTATGTGGACTCTATCCGCGAGGATA
>JAIDTT010000060.1 GCA_029060545.1 Paramuribaculum sp.
TGTGCCCCCTCCCCCCGCCGTGGATCCCTTCGCAGCTCTCGGGGGCTCCGACGAAGACATCCCCTTCTGATCGCTCACAAATATTTTTCAAAGACACAAGACTGGGAACCCGGCTATGCGGCCTCGCCGCGCAGCAGGGTTTCTTTCGTAGAATATGAAACGTGTAATCCTCGTCGTATGTCTGCTGGCCACTCTCGGCGCCAAAGCGCAGACCGCATATACCCCCACTCCTGAAATCATAGAGGCTCAGCGGGAGTTTGCCGACAATCGATTCGGCATATTCATCCATTGGGGCATATACAGTATGTTCGGCCAAGGCGAATGGTATCTCAACTACGGGCCAAAAGCCGACGAATATGCCAAGGCGGCCGCCGGATTCTACCCGGCCAATTTCGACGCCGATGCATGGGTGAAGGCCATCAAGGATGCCGGCGCGAAATACATCTGCTTCACCTCGCGTCATCACGACGGATTCTCGATGTGGCATACAGCCCAATCGCCCTACAATATCTACGATGCCACACCATTCCACCGCGACGTGATAAAGGAGCTGTCGGAAGCGTGTCAGCGCCACGGAATCAAACTCCATCTCTACTACTCCCACATAGACTGGACTCGCCCTGACTATCCACGCGGACGCACCGGCCTCACCACAGGCTGCGACCCGAAGGATGCCGACTGGGCGTCGTACTATAAATTCATGAACAATCAGCTCACTGAGCTGCTCACCGACTATGGCCCGATCGGAGCAATATGGTTTGACGGTCATTGGGATCACGACGAGGACTCGATTCCATTTGACTGGCAGCTTGCTGAGCAGTATGAGCTTATCCACCGTCTGCAGCCTTCGTGCCTGATAGGCAATAATCACCACATCACACCGTATCCGGGCGAAAACATCCAGATATTCGAGCGTGATCTTCCGGGTGAAAACAAGGCCGGACTATCAGGTCAGGAAGTAGCGCGTCTGCCGCTGGAAACTTGCCAGACGATGAACGGCATGTGGGGCTACAAGATTATGGATCAAGACTACAAAGATGCCGACACGCTTATCCACCTGATCGTGAAGGGAGCCGGTAAAGGTGCCAACCTGCTGCTCAATATCGGGCCGCAACCCGACGGCTCGCTCCCGGCTGAAGCGCTCAAACGGCTCAAAAGCATAGGACAATGGATGGATAGCTACGGCTCCACTATCTACGCCACCGACGGCGGCGACTTCGCGGAGCAGCCGTGGGGCACAACCACACGTCGCGGCGACACGGTATTTGTCCACGTGCTCGATCCGGCAGCCACTACTGTGGAGTTGCCTGTGAAATACAAGGTGAAAAAAGCACGTCACTTCCTGAGCGGCAATCCGGTGAAGGTGACTGCTCGCGGAGAGACGACTCTTGTTGAGGTGCCGCAGGCCACGGGCGAAACTGATTGTGTAATCGAACTGATACTGAAATGAACCGCATACTTGAAATCTGCTGCGCCGACATCGAGAGTGTGATCGCAGCCAATCGCGGCGGTACCGACCGAATAGAACTCTGCACTGCCCTCCAACTCGACGGCCTTACTCCCTCGGCCGGAATGATCGAACAGGCGCTCGCCATTGGAGGAATGCCTGTGAGAGTGCTTATACGACCGCGTCCCGGCGACTTCGTGTACTCACAAGCGGAAGTCGACGTGATGTTGCGCGACATCCGTATGTGCAACCGCCTCGGTGTGGAAGGTGTGGTGATCGGCGTGCTTACCCCCGACGGTGCTGTCGACACTGATACCTGCCGCAGGCTGATCGATGCAGCAGGCAAGATGAGCGTCACCTTCCATCGCGCCTTCGACGTCTGCACAGATCCGCTTGAAGCCCTCGTACAGATCATCGACCTGGGATGCGATACGCTGCTTACATCAGGCCAACAGCCCCGCGCCCTCGACGGCATCTCTCTGCTCCGCACCCTCGTGGAGCGAAGCGAAGGCCGCATCGACATCATGGCAGGCGCCGGCGTGAATCCCTCTAATGCCGCCGAAATACTCCAAGCCACCGGTTGCCCCTGCATCCACGGCTCTGCCCGTTCGGGCACTCATACAGATCCCGATATAGTGTCGCAACTCCACCATATAGTCCATCCCTGATATGCTCCGCCATCTGCTCCTTTCCGCTCTGCTGCTACCGATATCGCTCATAGCCTCGCGCCCGGCCTTTGTCGGCGACTACTATGCCCGTGCCTCACAGCTACCGGCGCATGTACGCTCATTTGTCGACGCCGACTCACTTACCGCCAACGAACGCGACGCCCTGATGATGCTCTACGCATATATGCCGATGAGCGATGCCGTGGACCGCACTCCGCAATTCTACCTCAATGAATGTGTGCGCCCGGCTCTCGCCACACGTGCCACCGTAGCCTGGGGGAGCGAGATTCCGGACGAACTATTCTACCATTACATACTTCCGCTGCGTGTCAACAACGAGGCTGTCGACAGCCACAGACGTCCCTTCTTCGCCGAGCTGTGGCCGCGCATCAGCCTCTGCCCATCAATGGAGGAAGCCATACTGGAGGTCAACCACTGGTGCCACGAGAAGGCTTCGTATCAGCCCTCCGACGGACGTACCCACTCCCCACTCCAGAGCGTCGGCTCCGCCATAGGCCGATGTGGCGAAGAATCCACATTAGCTGTGGCTGCGCTACGGGCTGCCGGCATCCCCGCGCGGCAAGTATACACTCCGCGATGGGCTCATACCGACGACAATCATGCTTGGGTGGAAGCGTGGGCCAATGGCCGATGGTACTTCCTCGGCGCCTGCGAGCCCGAGCCAGTGCTTAACCTTGCATGGTTCAATCAGCCGGCTGCACGCGGTATGCTCATGCATGCCCGCACATTCGGCCACTACCGTGGCGAGGGGGAAGTACTCGCCGTACAAAACGGCAACACCGACCTCAATGTCACGGCCAACTACGCACCGGTAGATACTGTGACTGTTCTCGTAACTGATGCCGACGGACACCCGGTATCTGGCGCCGAAGTCACCTTCCGTATCTACAACTACGCTGAATTCTACCCCATAGCCACAAAAATCACCGATGCCAAAGGTGAAGCGACACTCCTTGCCGGACGTGGCGACCTGATGGTGTGGGCTCGTATCCCCGGCTCCGACCTACCGGGTATGGCCATACTCAAAGCCGACACGCACCCGCGGCAAGCAGTGGTGCCGCTCACCGGTATTCCGAAGCGAGAGCATCGCTTCACTATCGTGCCGCCACCCGACCGCGGCGCAGCCACTCCCCCGGTAACCGACAGCCAACGCGCAGCCAATGACCTGCGCCATCAGCGCGAGGATTCACTGCGCCACGCTTATATAGCCTCATGGCCTGATACCGTTTACACTAAACTACTCGCATATCAGCTGGGACTTGACTTTATGCGCCTACAACCTATAATCGAGAAATCGCGCGGACACTATTCGGCCATAGTAGATTTTCTCAGCAGCTGCGCCCCCTCTTATCGCCACACCGCGATGCTTCTGCTTGAGGCACTCCCCGAAAAGGATCTCACCGACATACCTCTCGAAGTCCTCTCCGACGTAATGACCCACTTGCCTGAGCGCGTCATGGGTCTGACGGACACCGATTACGCCGCATATCAGCTTTCGCCGCGTGTAGCAAATGAGGAACTTACGCCCTACCGCGCCTTCTTCGCCGAAGCACTTCCCGACACCGACCGCGTTGCTTGGAGGCTGGATCCGCAACTGTGGGTTAAATGGCTAAATGAAAATGTAGTCGACACTCTGTCGTGGTATCCCGATCAGGCCACCATGAGCCCCGGAGCGGCATTTGAATACCGGGTCACATCGCCCCTGTCGCGCGACATACTGTTTGTAGCCGGAGCGCGCGCTGTCGGTATTCCGGCACGCCTCAATCCCATCACCTCCACCCCCCAATATCTCGGCTCGGAGGGGTGGGTGGATGTAGACTTTTCTCACGCCGACACCGAGGCGGCAAATACCCCCTCCGGCTTCCTGCAACTCACATACACACCCGAAGGCCGGGGTGCCATAGCCCAACCGCGCTACTATACTCACTTCACAATATCGAAGATCACCGACGGTGCGCCCGAACTGCTATCCTTCCCCGACTTCTGTAGCGTCGACGAGGAGTTTGCCGATCCGCAGCCGCTTTCAGTAGGCCGCTATATGCTCACATCGGGGCGTCGCCTCGCCGACGGCAGTGTGCTCACCATCCTGGACTTCTTTGATATCGAGCCGGGACGCACCACCGACGTGGCACTACACGTCGGTATCGATACAACTCAGCTGCAGGTAATCGGTACCCTCGATGCGGAGCTCAAATACTTGCCCAACGGAGCTTCCGAGCCCACATCGCTGCTCTCCACCGCCGGACGCGGCTTCTATGTGATCGGACTGATGGATCGCGACACAGAGCCGTCGCACCACGCCATCAACGACCTCATAGCTGCCGCGGATGAACTCAATGCTCTCGGTCGAAAAATCATCCTGCTCTACCCCGACGACGGCAAACCGCTACCCACAAAGAATCCGGCTTTGCCCGACTGCGTAGCCATCGGCACCGACCTTAACGGTACGATTGAGCAAGCCCTCCGCGACGGCCTGTATATCGAGCAGACCGACGACTCGCGACCCATATTCGTAATCGCTGACTCCTTCGGCAAAGTCGTGTACCTCACCCGCGGCTATACCATCGGTCTCGGCACCCGCCTCGCCACCCTCCTCCGACAATTGTAACCCATCCGCCCCTACGATAATATAGACTACCCCTCTTATGGAATTCATAAATGAAATTCGCTCTATCATAGAGAACGCACGCAATAATGCTGTTCGTTCAGTTGATTTTTGCCGTGTACAAATGTATTGGCAAATAGGCCGCAAAATTGTTGAGGAAGAACAAGACGGTAACGCACGAGCCAATTATGGCGCAGGGATAATAAAAAATCTTGCTAAAGAGCTGGAGCCTGTATATGGAAGTGGATTCTCCTATCGTCAACTTAATTTTAGCCGTCAATTTTATTTGGAATATCCAAATGTGAACGCAGTGCGTTCACATTTCAATTGGACACAATATAGAACTCTGATTCAGATATCAGATAAGGAAAAAAGAGAGTATTACGAGTTAGAGGCCTCAAAAAATAATTGGACGGCAAGAGAATTAGAACGTCAAATTCATTCTCAGCTTTATGAACGTCTACTTCTTAGTTCCGACAAAGATGCTGTTCTCGCCATGGCTCGTGGTCAAAGGCAACCGCAATCTCCTGCCGAAATAGTCAGAGATCCAATGGTACTCGAATTCTTAGGACTGAAAAAGAAGCCTCATTATTATGAAAGTGATTTGGAAAATGCACTAATCACACATCTTCAGGAATTTCTTCTTGAACTTGGCAACGGCTTCACTTTTGTGGCTCGACAGAAGAGATTGCAGATTGAGGATGATGAATTTTTTGCCGACTTGGTATTTTATAACCGACTCATTCGTAGCTTTGTAATAATCGAGCTAAAGACAGGAAAGGCTTCTCATCAGGATTTGGGACAATTACAGATGTACGTCAACTATTATGATAGGTGCATAAAGACGATTGATGAGAATCCAACCATTGGGATTTTACTTTGTACAGAGAAAAACGACACGTTAGTTCGAATGTCTCTCCCGGTTGACAACAAGACTATTATGGCGGCCAAATACCTCACCTACCTTCCGACGGAACAACAACTAATCAACGAAGTCCGCAAGGTACGACAAGAGATTGACAACAGACTGTAGGAGGCTACCGCGCGGCGCGGCAGTAAGTCAGCTGAGGAGTGTGGTGCCCGGATTAACCGGTACTTTTTCTAAAATCCCCGATTAATCAATGCTCTGCGATGCCACAATAAACGTACACAAACATAAACGCGCTGCCGGCAATAAATCGGGAAGTGCGTTTGATCTACCCAGTGTGTAAACCAGCAGACCAATCACGCTAAGCGCCATTAACGCACCGGCTGCAATACGTATACTCCCCGCGTGCTTATATAGATGCTTGATTATATCCATATCCGGATCCGATGTCGCCTCCATTCCCGATTTGACCTTTAGGTTAACGATATGAAAAAGCGTGGAATGATGTTCTTGTCTATCTTCAAGGAGGCATCGCCAAACGCCCAACAAATAAATAGACAGTCCACTCCCACGCCATATCGAATATCGATGCCCCTTGTCGGGGAGTGGATATACGACAAGCATGAGCGTCCGCCGACTGCTTTCTCCTTATTTGTTTTGAAAATTGGCGATTTCCTTGAAAGGATAAA
Source organism: Paramuribaculum sp. (assembly GCA_029060545.1). Classification (GTDB taxonomy): domain Bacteria; phylum Bacteroidota; class Bacteroidia; order Bacteroidales; family Muribaculaceae; genus Paramuribaculum. The sequence continues at coordinate 6,299 of JAIDTT010000060.1, forward strand.
GCACGAAACGCTTCAAAAATATGTCTGCACAATTACTTATGCATCGCAAAAGTAATAATATTTATTGAACGCGACAAATCCGCAGCCAGAGGTATGGCAGGCTCATTAACAAAGTGCTTTATCGTATTTTCGCAGTACGATAAAGCACCCTCAAAGAAATGAATTATAATTTACTGTACCCCTAATTGGTATTTCTGACCATTATAGGAGTGACCTACAGAAATATAAACTGGATCAGAATAGTCATTACCGGCTTTAATTGTTACCACTTTACTGGCAACAAGTTCTTTGTCAATCACTACGACTACAGTGGCTCTTACATCGCTCTGTTGAGGACAACTCAACCCGACTTGAAAAGTATTGGTGTTGCCACTATTAATGGTACCGGAATACGATGTAAGGCTGAATTGGCAAACCAAAGGAGAATCGGACGCTGACGCTTCTGATGTAGTTTGAGAAGGACTTGGCATTTCAGATGCCTTTGCCGATATCCCAAGCAGGATAGCAGCGAGGGTGATGATATATGCTTTCATTCTTATCAAGTTATTACTTCATAGAATATGTCCTTCCATCATAATAAAGCGATCTACCATCGCTATAGATAGTCATTGAAGCACCATTAGATAGCACGAGTGCGTAGTTCCCGTAGGGATCTTTTTCGGCGTTACGAATGTCATACTCTACCTTCGAGCCATTGATGACTATGCGGACCCAACTACTTTGGACATATACAAAATCGTTTCCATTGAAGAAAGCACCTGTCGGAATACTAATTGATGAATAAGATGCCGAAGAGGTTGATGACATTGATGCCATGGGCATTTCAGTAGCGGCAATGATTCCACAGCAAAGCAATGTTGCTAAGGATGCTAAAAATAACTTTTTCATACAAATTGAGTTTAATATGTTAATTAAGCGATAGGAGACTGATCGGTGGCTATGCTATCAATATCCTCATAATGGATTTCATCTGAAGCATCGCTATACGCGTCCATTACTGCATTATAACCATCCCTGAAACCGTCATTAAAATCTTTGGATGATGAAGATGCAATAGCAGCAATACCAAAGAGGGTAAGCCCTATACAGCCGAAAACTGTAGAGAGATTGATTTTGAATTTTTCCATTTTAATATAAATATGAATGTGATTAATAAATATGCTGTTAGATCGGCGATATCAAATGTACCGGGTATGAATCCAAAGTATTGTCCGAGTTCCATACCTACCGGCATCGCTAAGGCAATATACCGAAGAATACAACTCTGTAATACCGAGGCATATATCAGCAGAGCAACGCACCACAACACATCCGGGATGATGAATCGCAGTGCGTAAGTCAATGTATTATCCGGAAGTGAAATCAACGGCAGTTGATCAGCAATATTCTGAAACGGCATAGTGAAAATAACCGGCACCCGAAAAAGGATATAAACAATAGCGCCAGCAATCATCAATAATGCTATCCAAAATATTTTATGCTTTGCAATCATGTCGCAAAGTTATATATCACACTATTATCCCGAGGCTTATAGCGAGTAAGGAGATTTTACTCTATGGTATAATATTTCTATATAAATTCTAATAGAAAGCTACGTTTTTTGTGATATTAAAAATGTTGGCTACTTTTGTATCAAACAAAAATTATAGCAACCGAAAAGAAACATTTGCATTAACATAAATATTTGAGCTTCACCACTCTTATTCTCCGTAACTGAAAAACCGCCAAATCTTTCAAAATCCAACGAGAGTAAGTATCAAGGAAGTTCAGCCTGCATAGTCGGGCTGAATTCTTGTGCGTACTTGTTGGATTTGGCGCTTGGCGGTGCCACAGTTAGAGGTAGGCAAATAAGAATTCAGTTCGACTTTATGGTACATATAGGTCAATTAATCAAGCAAGAAATGAAAAGGCAGGAGCGAACTCCCGTCTGGCTTGCTCGTAAAATTCATTGTCAACGACCTAATATCTACTATATCTATTCACAACCATCCATCAACACCCATCTGCTTATTCAGATAAGCAAAGCATTAAAAGTAGATTTCTTCAAAATCATATCTGAAGCAATGGAGGCAGACGAAACAATATAGAATTGTTGTTGCGTATGTGGTTGGCAGATAAAGTCAAGGCGGTACTTCTCCATACGGAGGCAGGCGCTAGGCGCTGTAGCCTCCGATCCCGGCTAACGCAGTGGCAATAAAGGTGATATTTGAACGCAGGATGCATAAAACAGGCAGAGGCTGCAACGACGCGCGGTCGATGCAGCCCCTGCGGGGTGTATGGTTCAGCGATAGCGGTTTACTCGGCGGGATCGAGCACTACTACGCGGTAGTTGCCTTGCTTGAGAAGGTCTTTCACGAATTTCTCAACATCCTTGGGTGAGAGCGAGCGGAGCACTTCAAGATTATTGTTGAAGGTATCCTCGCCGCTGCGTACCCATGATGCGATAGCGCTAAGCCAGGGGCTATTCTTCTCCTTGGCTTCGGTGAAGGTCTTGGTGAGGTATTCTACGATCTTGTCGAATTCCTCCTTCTCAACCTTCTTACCTACGGCCTCGATGATCTTCTTGATCTCGGCAAAGGTCTCCTCCTTCATTTCGGGCTTCATGGGGAAGTAGGTGGAG
>JAIDTT010000061.1 GCA_029060545.1 Paramuribaculum sp.
CGGTGCCGATAGAGGCACCGTGCAATATGAGCCGCGACGATGTGCCCGCATTCCTTGCCGAAGTTGAGCGCATGCGCGCGGCCTACGGTTCTGAAGTAAAATTCCTTTCGGGTATGGAAGTGGATTACCTCTCTCAGGAGTGGGGCCCGGCTAATCCGTATTTCGCATCGCTTGGTCTCGACGTAGTGATCGGTTCCGTACATTTCATCCCCAATCAGCAGGGCGAGATGATCGATATCGATGGTCGCTTCGAACGCTTCAAACGCAATCTTGATGATAAATTCGGTGGCGACATCCGCTATGTGGTCAATACCTTCTACAATCAGTCGCTCGCTATGGTACGCGCCGGCGGTTTCGACATCATTGGTCACTTCGACAAGGTAGGCCACAATGCGTCGCTCTATCAGTCAGGTATCGAAGATGAATCATGGTATCAGGCACGTGTGGCGCAACTTATCGATGCTATCGAAGAGGCCGGAGTGATAGTGGAGATTAATACGAAGGCATATAGCGACTATGGACGCTTTTTCCCGGCGCGTCGCTACTGGGCCGAGTTGAAACGCCGTGGAATACCTATGGTGGTCAATAGCGATGCCCACCGCCCGGAACTGATCGATGCCGGCCGCCTCACGGCGCTGACATTGCTGCAGTAAGTGTTATTGTTATTGCGGTGTGATCTTTTTGGTAACGGTCTTGCCGTCGGAAGTCTCGAACACGAAAATGAAATCGTGTCCGCACTCTTTGACGTTGTTGATGAATTCGGCGTTTTCGTGAGGCGGAAGCACCTGATCGAGCCAGTATGCCTGGCGGTCGGGATCATTGAGCGTGTAGGCCATCACGGATGAATCGGCTATCGTGGCCGGTGCGTTGATGACGAGTCTGACGTCGCCTTCCGGGGTGATGTCTATGCTTTTAAGCTCTACGCCCACAGCTATTTCATAGGGGCATTGGTCGTCGGTAGCCTCAACGGCCTCTTTGATACTCGTTTCCCTGTCGGTGCATCCCGATAGCAGAAGCGTTGCCGCTACACAGGTAATATTAATCAGACGCATTATTCAAAGAATTTATGCAAATTTACTCAATATTTTTTTAGAATTATTGAGGAAAAAGCTAAATTTACATCTGTTATGAAAGATACCAAAGACCAAAAATACGCTTTTGAGATGACGATGCGCGTCCGCGACTATGAAGTCGACTCCCAGGGCATTGTCAATAATGCCGTGTATCTCCACTATCTGGAGCATACGCGCCATGAGTTTTGCCGCGTAGGCGGTGTGTCGTTCCGCGAACTCCACGAAAAAGGGCTCGATCCCGTGGTACGCAAGGTAGAGATCGAATATCTCCACTCGCTCACACTCTGTCAGGAGTTTGTGAGCAAGCTGCGTCCCGAGCGGCGCCAAGGCCCGCGCTTCATATTCCAGCAGGATATCTTCTCCGACGAGGGTGTGCATATCATCACTGCGCGCGTCACCGTAGTGTGTCTCGACCATGGTAAGCTTTGCCGTGGCGACGAGCTTGCTGAAGCCTTCTCGCAATATTTCTGATTCCTACGCCAATGGATCCGGCCGGAGATCTTCTGTATAAGATTGCCTTCGCTTCGCTGCGCAGCATAGCCCCTGCGCCGGCGCGCGACATTCTGGCTCTGACCGGAAGCGAACAGGGATTTTTCGAGACACCGGCTTCGACCCTGAGCGCGGTGATGAGTCGGCGCAGCCGTCTGTTCGACGAAGACTATCGCCGCACTCTGCTGGAGAAGGCACGGCGCGAGTGCGATTTTATCGCATCCTACAATATCCGTCCGATATATTTCACTGATCCGGAATATCCGCAGCGTCTCCTCGAGATACCCGATGCTCCGCTTATGATCTACACTCTCGGTGAATGTGATCTCAACCGCAGCCACATGATATCGATCGTAGGCACACGCCACCTTACTCCCTACGGAGCCGATTTCATCAACCGGTGCGTGGCCGACTTGGCGCAGATGCTCGCCGAGCCCCCGGTGATAGTGAGCGGGCTGGCCTATGGAGCGGATGTCACGGCTCACCAGGCGGCCATATCCAATTCCCTGCCCACAATCGGAGTGCTCGCCCACGGTCTCAACACGATATATCCGGCAGCTCATCGTCAGATCGCAGCCGAGATGGTTCGCGGTGGCGGTATGCTCCTTACCGACTATACTTCAGCCGAAAATATCCATCGTGGTAACTTTTTGGCTCGTAACCGTATTGTGGCCGGCCTCACCGATTGCACAATAGTAGCGGAGAGTGCCACGAAAGGCGGAGCGTTGGTCACTGCCAGACTTGCCGGCGACTATTCGCGCGACGTATTCGCGCTGCCGGGACGTACATCCGACCGTTTTAGCCAGGGTTGCAACGGTCTCATTGCCTCCAACATGGCACAGCTTGTCACCTCAGCCGAGGATATCATCAAGGCGATGCGCTGGCCCATAAAGCCCGTTGAAGCCACTACCGGCTCACTCTTTCCGGAACTTACCGAACAGGAGCAGGCAATACTTGATTTTCTTAACGAAAAGCCCGATTGCCAACTCAATATGATTTCAGCCAATATCGGCATACCGGTAGGCAAACTGATGTCGATACTGATAGATATGGAATTTCGCGGGCTCGTAATCCCATATCCAGGCGGAAAGTACAGGCCCGCGTAGCCGTGGACAGCCAACCATATAGGCCGTTTGATTGTTAAAAACAGAAACACTTAGTCATACCCTCATACCTGAAATTCCCATGGATAAAAAAGTAATAGCCCCGTCCGAACTCATTATCAACCCCGACGGTTCCGTGTTTCACCTCCATCTGCTTCCGGAGCAACTCACAGACCGTATAATCCTCGTTGGCGACCCGGCGCGCGTCAATATGGTGGCATCCTTCTTTGATGCCAAGACCTTTGAGGTGACATCACGCGAATTTCACACCATCGGCGGCGTCTACCGTGGCAAGCCTATCATGTGCCTCAGCCACGGCATCGGTCCCGACAATATCGACATCGTGATCAACGAACTCGATGCCCTCGCCAACGTCGACTTCTCCACGCGCGAGGTCAAACCGGAACACCGAACGCTCCACATGGTACGCATCGGCACCTCCGGCGCACTGCAGCCCGAGCTTAAGCTCGGCACCCCCGTGATAGCAGAGAAAGCAATCGGTTTCGACGGCGTGCTTAATTACTATGCCGGCCGCAATGATGTGGCTGATCTCGATATGGAACACGCCTTCTGCGACGCCGTGGGCTGGAATCCGCTGTGGGCTAAACCTTATATTGTCAACGCCGACGAACACCTCGTAGAGAAAATCGGAGGTACCGATATGGTGCGTGGCAACACCATATCCGCCGTCGGCTTCTACGGTCCGCAGGGACGTGAACTGCGTCTGCCGCTGGCCAATCCCGACCTCAACCGTCGCATAGAGGCCTTCCGCTACGGCGACCGCAAGGTCACCAACTACGAGATGGAAAGCGCACCCCTACAGGGTCTCAGTCGACTCATGGGACACAAGGCAGTGACCGTATGTTCCATCATAGCCAATCGTGTCCGCACCGAAGCCACCCCCAACTACAAGACCGCCATCCACGATCTCATCGGCACCGTCCTTGACCGCATCTGATCATAACTACCAGCCACACCATACAACAAAGGCCCGACACTCCGTCGGGCCTTTGTTGTATTATTGCAAGTATGGGATTATTCGGCGGTGATGAAGGTTGCGTTACCTTTGATGGAGAGGTGATCGGTCATGGCAGGTACAAGGATGCTCTCGCCCTTCTTGATTTCCACGCTGTTGCCGCGATCGTCAGTTACGGTGGCCTCACCGTTGATACAGGTCATGGTGGTGAATGTGTCAGCACCGGTTACGAGCTCTTTCTCGCCTTCGACTTTCACGCGTGCTACGCTGAAGTGGTCGCAGTCAACGAGCGGTGTCACGCCGTCGATCTCCTTGCCGGGCTTGGCTACGTATTCGGGGTACACGGTATAGTCTATGGCATCTTTAGCCTGCTCTACATGGAGTTCGCGGGGGAGTCCGGTCTTGGCGTCAAGTCGGCCATAGTCGTTGATGCGATAGGTGATATCGCTTGTCTCCTGCACTTCAACGAGAAGGTTACCGGCACCGATGCCATGCACACGGCCGGCAGGGAGGAAGAATACATCGCCGGGGTGAGAGTCGTGAGTGGCTACGTAGTCGAGAATCTCGTTGGTGGAGCCGATCTTCTCGTAGATCTCGGGAGTGAGTTGCTTGGAGAGGCCGGAGATAATCTTGGCGCCCGGAGCGGTGCTCACGATATACCACATCTCCGTTTTGCCGAGAGAGTTGTGGCGCTTCATAGCCAGAGTGTCGTCGGGGTGAACCTGTAGGGAGAGGTCGCCGGCTGCGTCGATGATCTTGATGAGGAGGGGGAATTTGCGGCCGAAGCGCTCGAAGTTGGATTTGCCAACGAGGTCGGCACCGTATTTGTCGATGAGTTCGGGGAGCGATGCGCCGGCGTCGGGGCCGTTGAGGGCTATAGATTCATTGCCGGGCACGCCGGATATCTCCCAGCTTTCGCCGATCTGGGTCTGATCGGTCTCGATACCCTTGAAGGGAGCTATGAGTTCGCCGCCCCAGATGGCTGATTTGAGGATGGGGCGGAACTTAAGAGGCGGAATGTTGGGTTTGGTGTTCATGATAGAAGGGGATTATCGGATTTATTGATGCAAAGATATAAAAAGCTGAGTAAACTTTTGGGCTTTCGCGCGCGTTATTATTATGTTCATCACACTATCGACATGCTAAGATTACCTAAACTTCTTATATGCGTAGCTGCAGCTGTGACTGCGGCTACCCCTTCGGCATGGTCATTCTCGCCCCGCGAGGCTGTGGATGCCATGCGCTCGATACCACATTACAATACTACGGCTCGTTTTACGGTCAGTATGCCCCAACTGTCGGACGACGTGGTATATGCATTCACGCTTGCTCAATCGCGTCAGCCGGCCGATACTCTGCTCGGTATCGACTATCTCGTGGAGTGGCACAGCGTCTCTGGTACGCCTACCCCTATCGATGGCTTCTCGGCTTATTGCGCCGGCGGTGATCATTACCGATACAACGGTCATCGCCTTCAGGAATATCACATGAGCACAGATCCCGAATCATTCAGTCCCAGACTGGCAGGCGTGAAAGGTGTTCATGCCTCGGCTCAGTTTGTCGACCTCTTGCCCCATTCCATTGCCGCTGATATCGAGCGGATGATGGCCGACACCGCTTGTCAAGTGAAAGTGTATGCCGATACACTCGTCGGCAGCCGTCGCGTTGATGCCATCCGCACCGAGCTAATCCACTCGGGGCTCGTGGCTCAGGAAAGCGAATATCTTTTCGACCGCGACAGCCACTTGCCACTGCGTATCCGTCAGGAGAACAGCCCCGGCTCCATAAGCGAGCAATCTGTGATGGTTGACTACGATGGTGCCGACTTTGCACCGACTGAATCCCTCACGGAGCAGGTACTCATTGACCGCTATCCGGAAGTATTCGCTAATCTGCGTCAGAACAATTTCCGTATACAGTCGCTACCCGGCACGCGTCTGCCCGGTTTCGCCCTGGCCACTCCGACGCGCGAGCGATACAGCCGCGGCGTCAACGACCCATTCAGCTCCCCTACGATAGTGGCAATGCTTAATGCGTCCGACGCTATGACTGCCCCGGTGATCGAAGCTCTGCGCAATGTCGCCTCACAAGCACCCCGCGCCGTGGATATCCTCTGGGTTTTCACTGATAAGGATGCTGATGCAGTGGAGGCTGTAGTAGGCGCGCCAAGAGAAGGTGAGCACGTGCTCATCAACGGCCGATCTCTGATGCGCGACTGCGGAGCTGCCGATCTGCCTGCCGTAGTGATATGCGACAAAGACGCTACAGTAAAAAATGTTGTGGTCGGATTCAACCAACAGCTCACTTCTGACGTTATACAGATGATCGCACTTCTTTAGTGCCTCATCCAATAGCGAAATTAATATCAATTATAGCAATACTCTCTCTTATGGATACTATTTACTTGAACGGAACCCCCTGTCACACATACGGTACAATGCCCGCTGCCGGCGAAGAAGCACCCTGCTTCCATCTCGCAGGTCCGGATCTCTCTATGGTACAGTGTGACCAGTTTGCCGGGAAACGTGTCGTACTCAATATCTTTCCCAGCCTCGATACCGAAGTATGCGCTCGCTCCGTACGTAGATTCAACGAAGAAGCAGCCGCCTTGCCCGACACGGTAGTGATCTGCGTATCGATGGATCTCCCGTTTGCTATGGGTCGGTTCTGCACGATCGAGAATATACAGAACGTACAGTTTGCATCCGCATTCCGTTCGCCCTTGTTCGGCCAGAAGTTTGGCGTACAGATATGCGATGGTCCCCTTGCAGGCCTGCTCGCCCGCGCCGTGATCATCATCGACGAGAATCGCCGTATCCTCTACCGCGAGCTCGTAGAGGAGATTACTCACGAACCCGACTATAAAGCCGCTCTCAGCGTATTGAAATCTTAAGCTTCTATATATACAATTATCTGCAAAACAACTATCTCCACAAAACACACACAATTATCTCTTAACCAACAGCCAAGCAGGCGCGTCATCGAAGGATGATGCGCCTGCTTGGTGTATTATCGAATATTCGCAGTTAGCGGCCGGCTGTGATGGTGTATAAAAAAGAGAAACCCACGTCCGGGTGGAGGAAGTGGGTCCCGAGAAGGTTATCGAAAATCTGGATGGACGACTTTTATATGAAGTCTGAAAAATCCTTCTCTGTATTTTAAGAACATTTGAATCCGGCAGAAAGTTGCGGAATATGCAAAAAAATCTACGGGCGTCTCATTCAGAGGCGCCCGTAGGGATATATTAGCAGTTGTGAATATGCTGTATTACTGCTGGAGCTTGAAGGTGATAGGCAGGGTGTACCATACATTCACGGGGATACCGTTCTGCTTACCGGGGGTGAACTTGGGCAGTGATTTTACCACACGTACAGCTTCCTTGTCGAGGTCGGGATCCTTCGGACGTACGACCTTAACCTGGCCAACCGAACCGTCCTTGGTTACAACGAACTGGACTACTACGCGGCCCTGAATGTTGTTTTCCTGACAGATGGTGGGATACTTGATGTGGCTTGCTACCCACTGCAGAAGTGCAGTTTCGCCGCCGGGGAAGAGAGGCATCTGCTCTACGTGGTCGAATACCTTGTGGTCTTCTACAGGAGGTTCGGGCTTGGGTATTTCTACCTGTACCTTAGTCTCGTGAGTCTTGGCCTCAATGATATTGTCGGAGCCGCCTGTCTGGTCTACCGAACCGATAGCACGGTCGTCGGCTACCTGCTCGTCAACGGCTGCAGGAGGAGTGGTCACTTTGTCCGGGGGTACGATTTCGAGCTCGGTCACAGCCTGAGTGTTGAGGATTTCTTCCTGGGGCACTTCGGGGATTTCGGGCTCGATGTATTCGGGCTCATCGATTTCTTCTTCCTGCTGGTCGTCTGCAAATTCTTCAAATGTGGCCTGTTCTACACCGGTGTTGGCTACATCTTCTTCTTCCTTGGCAATGGTGTTGACCACCAGGGTTACGAGGAAGCAAGCGATGATGAATACTACAACGGCGATCATAGCCCAGTTGTGACGCTTCACACTGCCTTCACGCAGCTCGTAGGCACCGAATTCTTTATTCTTGCCTTCGAATACTAAGTCGCGCCATTCTTTCGATGAAAGATCTACATCTTTTGCCATAATTCTTTCTTTGATTTAGGGTTCTTATATATATCTTTCTTCGTTATCAGGGCTTGAGATTGAGCATGAGGGAATCCACATGGTTGAGATTTTCAAGCTGGTAGTGCGAGATTTCGGAGATACTCATCTCGTCAAGGGCGCTAATCACGCTTTCCCATGAGGCCTGCGGAGTAGCTTTGATCATTACGATAGGCCAGTCGAGGTCTTCCTGGTTACGGACTTTGGCTGCAGCCTCGTCGTAGAGACGCTGGTTTTCGTCCTTATCAGATGAGAACTCTTTATTGCGCCATTGCTCTTTGAGCTTGGCGATTTCGGCCAATACTTTGGTGTTACGGTCGTAGAGAATCTTGCGGATACCACGCTGCACATTGTCTTCATTGCCGAGGAAGGCCTCGGTCTGAAGCTGGTTGGGAAGCGGGTTGCCGGCATCATCGAGCTGGGGCTGACCCATGTAATAGTAAATTACGTTCTTCATCTTGCCGTCAGCGTCGACTTTGGGATTGCCGTTGTCGTCGCGTTCGGTGTCGAGAAGCAGGGTGATAGCCTTGTCGGAGGAAGCCTGCTGCTTATTCTCCTTCTGTACCTTTTCATTGGTAGGAAGCACGATCTTCAAGGTCTGTGATTTCAACATTGTGGTACACAGCATGAAGAAGGTGATCAGAAGCATGTTCATGTCCACCATGGGAGTGAAGTCCACGTGGATAGGCATCTTCTTTTGGGCACCTTTTTTCTTTTTGCCCTTATCGGATTGTTCTATCTGTGCCATAATGTATTATTGATCTTGAGATTTGAGCGCAGTCATAAGTGTGAACTTATTCATCTTGATAGTCTGGAGGTTGTCCAGTACAGGGTGAATAGTGGCAAACGGAGTGCGCTTGTCGGCTTTAATTGCGATACCTTCACCTTTCTTCATAGCGCTATCGAAGTTGGGGTAGTCGCGCATGGCAACTTTCTTGATAGCACGCATCCATAGCTGGAATTCGTTGAGACCCTTGCCGGCTTCAGGCATCGGGATACCTACGCGCACATTGTTGCGGTCGGCGTTCCACGCTGCTTTCTGCTCGGGTGTCATTGATGCAAATTTGGTGAAGACCTGATCCTGTTCTACTTGCGATAGGGAGAGGAATTTCTTTATGTCCTCGATGGGCATACCGAAGTTGCCGATTTTGGCAAACTGTGCGATATCGGCATCCGACAGGTTGAGCGATGCGGGAGATACGCCCTTGGCTTCGGCATAGTCCAGAATCACCTGCTTGACAATATCCTTGCGGATAGAGTCGGATGCCCATTTGCCCTTCTCTGCCAGATACTCCTTGTCGGAGATATTCGGATTCTGCTCCTTGGCGTAGATGGCCGAGGCGTCGGGATCCGCTTCACCCGTGACGGCGATGAATACCTCTCCTGTGGGCGATACAAGGATGTTGGTGACATTGGAAGTGGGCACCTTCTGCTCTTGTACCGACGAGGGAGTCTCGACTACAACGGGTTCCTTCTGGAGGAAGGTAGAGGTCAACATGAAGAAAGTAAGCAAAAGAACAGTCACGTCACTCATCGCGGTCATGTCGATGAGGGTGCTCTTTCTTTTAATTTTTACTTTTCCCATATTACGGTTTATTTATTCGTTAAATATATAAGGTGTAATAGGGGATTAGTGAGTAGCGGCAAATGTCTGCACGATTGAGAAACCGATTTCGTCGATAGCGTAAGTGAGGTTGTCAATCTTGTTGGTGTAGAAGTTGTAGGAGATTACGGCGAATGCACCGGTGGCGATACCGAAGGCGGTGTTCACAAGTGCCTCCGAAATACCGGTCGACAGTGCGGACGAGTCGGGTGCACCGCTGTTAGACAGAGCCTGGAACGACTTGATCATACCGATTACAGTACCGAGAAGACCAACGAGAGTACCGAGAGTGGTCATGGTAGCCACGATGGGGAGGTTCTGCTGGAGAGCAGGCATCTCGAGAGCGGTAGCTTCTTCTACTTCCTTCTGGAGAGTCTGAACTTTCTGTTCCTTGGTGAGTACGGTGTTCTTGTCCATTTCTTCGTAGCGAACGAGTGCGGCAGCAACTACAGCGGCTACAGAGCCCTTCTGGGTCTTGCAGAGTGCCATAGCACCGGCGATGTCGTTCTTGGCGAGGCAAGCCTTAACACCGGCAACGAATTTGGTTGTGTTACCTTTACCCTTAGCGCTCGAGAGAGCGATCCAGCGCTCTACGGAAAGAACGATAACGGTGAGGAAGAGGGTCTGAAGCACGGGCACGATGATACCTCCTTTGAAGATAGTACCGATCAGGTTGACGGGATGAGCCTTGTCGATGTTCCATACAGATGCACCCCAGAGAGGAGTCTGGCCTTCAAACGATTCGGGATCGAAGTTGCCGGGATTGCCGAAGAAGAAGAGGAAGAGGCATACGGCTACCACGAAGCATACGATAATCACGAGGAATGCATTCTTGATACCGGTTACTTTCTTTGCAGGTTCTGCTTTCTTAGCCTTGGGCTGAGCCTTGGGCTGAGCCGGAGTTTGGGTGGGCTTTGTAGCTTCCATAACTGATAATTACTAAAATGGTTTTTTAATGGATTGATTGATTGTTGAATAATATGTTGAAAATATTTGTTTTGTTGCGACTTAAGGTGATTGGTCAATCCTATACGACACAAGCTAAATGCAAAAGTATTTATAAAATTTTCAACTTCCAAAAAAATCGTGGTAAAAAGCGGTTTTTTGATGTTTATTTGTATCGATTGGCAGCCGTGGCCATTTTTTTTGTTGCAGATTCTTAAAATATATAAATTTTTGATACCTTTGTGGTTAATTCTGTAAGGTGTGTGACCTGCCGGATGCAGCGTTGGCACCGCATAATAATTATTATCATGAAGACTGAAATTACGATAAATCGAGGCCTCGATCTGAGCATACGCGGAGGTCTGCCTGCTGATGTGGAGGTCAAGCGCATACCTGCGGCAAAGGTAGCTCTGACACCCGACGATTTTCCTGGTCTTACGCCTAAACTCGAAGTCAAGGAGGGAAGCGACGTGGCTGCCGGACAGCCCCTGATGCGCTCCAAGGAGTGTGACCGTATAAAGCTCGTAAGCCCCGTAGCCGGCCGTGTGTCGGAAGTGAAGCGTGGCGAGCGCCGTAAGATACTATATGTGTCGGTCGAGGTAGCCGGTGCATCCGAAGTCCCCGCCGTCAAGGTGTCGGCCGACCATGCCGACGAGCTGCGCGACGCATTGATGCAGTCAGGCCTGTGGGCACAGATGCGCCAGCGACCCTATGATATAGTACCTGTGGCCGACGCCGTACCCCGCGACATATTCGTTACCGCTATCGACAGCGCACCTCTCGCCGCCCCCCTTACCGATAATCTCGATAATAAGACCGGCCGCATCGATGCCGCACTCAAAGCACTCAAAGCACTTACCTCCGGCAAGGTCTATGTGAGCTTCCGTCCCGGCGAGGATAAGGCGCTGATGCCCGAGTGGGCCTACTCCGACGATCGCGTTGTAGTAGTCACGGTCGATGGTAGGCATCCTGCAGGCAATGCCGGTGTGCAGGCTGCCGCTCTCGCTCCGGTTAATAAAGGTGAGACGATATGGACTCTCGACATCGTCACGCTTTGGCGCATCGGTTCGCTGATCGTCGACGGCCGTGTCGACTGGTCGACGAGCGTAGCCGTGACAGGCTCCGACGTAAAGCAGCCTATGGTAGTCGAAACTATAGTCGGTGCAGCCGTGGAGCCGCTTATCGAAGGTAACATTGTGGAGGGCGACGCGCATCGCCGTATCATTTCTGGCAATGTGCTCACAGGTGTGAAGACTGCGCCCGACGGATACCTGCATTACCCATATCGTCAGATCACGGTGATTCCCGAAGGCGACGACGTCGACGAATTTATGGGCTGGGCTTCTATGAGCCCCTCCAAGATGAGTGAGAGCCGATCCTTCCTCTCCAAACTATTCGGAAAGAAGCAATTCACGCCCGATGCGCGAGTGCTCGGCGGCAAGCGTGCTATGATCATGTCCGGTCTCTACGACAAAGTGTTCCCTATGGATATCTACCCTGAGTATCTGCTCAAAGCCATCATATCCAAGGATATCGACAAGATGGAGCAGCTCGGTATCTACGAAGTCGCACCGGAGGACTTCGCCTTGTGTGAATATGTGGATCCGTCGAAGATCGAGCTGCAGAAAATCGTGCGCGAGGGTCTCGACTATCTGCGCAAAGAAGTAGAATAGTGATTAAGCAACCAACGCAATAATTATAATACTAAACCAATCTATGTTGCGAAAATATCTCGATAAAATAAAACCGCACTTCCAGCCCGGAGGGAAGCTGAGCGCATTCCAGTCGGTCTTTGAAGGTATGGAGACATTCCTCTATACACCGCGGACCACCTCGGCTTCAGGAGTCCACGTCCACGACGCCATCGACTCCAAGCGAGTGATGATTATCGTAGTAGTGGCGCTTTTGCCATGCCTCCTCTTCGGTATGTACAACACCGGCTATCAGAACGCCCTCTGCTCCGGAGTGGAGATGAGCTTCTGGGCCATGATGGCCTACGGCTTCCTTGCCATTCTTCCCAAGCTCGTCGTTACCTATGCCGTCGGTCTCGGCATCGAATTCACCATCGCCCAGATCCGCAAGGAGGAGATTATGGAAGGCTTCCTCGTCACCGGTATCCTCGTGCCGCTGATATGCCCCGTCACCACTCCGCTCTGGATGCTCGCTGTGGCCACCGCCTTCTCCGTGATCTTCGTCAAGGAAGTATTCGGTGGCACAGGCTTCAATGTATTTAACGTAGCCCTCACTACCCGTGCATTCCTCTTCTTCGCCTATCCGGCAAGCATGAGTGGCGATGAAGCCTTTATCGCTTCCAAGCCCATCTGCGGCCTCGGCGGTACGGTTCACTACAGCGATGCCGTATCGGGTGCCACTCCGCTTGGTCAGCTCGCCACCGGCGCCGATCATATCACTAATGCAGTTGGCGATCCCGTCACCACCTGGGATGCCTTCCTCGGTCTTATCCCCGGCTCCTTCGGCGAGACCTCTACACTCTGCGTACTCCTCGGCGCCGCTCTGCTGCTCATCACCGGAGTGGCCAGCTGGCGCATCATGCTGTCGGTATTCGCCGGCGGTCTCTTCATGGGTTGGATCGCCAACGTATTCCAGACCCCGACCTATCCCGCCTCGATGCTCTCTCCTGTCGATCAGCTCGTCTACGGCGGATTCGCTTTTGCCGCAGTGTTTATGGCCACCGACCCCGTCACCGCCGCCCGCACCGGCCTCGGCAAATATATATTCGGATTCCTGGTAGGTGTGATTGCAATCCTTATCCGTGTCTACAACAACGGCTACCCCGAAGGCGCCATGCTCGCCGTGCTGCTCATGAACGCGTTCGCTCCGCTTATCGACTATTGTGTGGTGCAGGCCAACGTATCCCGCCGTCTGCGTCGCGCCCGGTCTAACTCTTAAATCCGCTACCTACGATGAATAAGCAAAGCAATACATATACTATTATATACATCATCATCATGGTGGTGCTCGTGGGTTCCGCTCTCGCGTGGACTTCGCTTTCGCTCAAGCCGCTCCAGCAGGCCAACGAGAAGGCTGATCGTATGTGCCAGATTCTGGCCTCGGTCCATCTTGAGGCCGACGGCACTAATGCCATCAGTGAATTCGACAAGTATATCACGGGCCAACTCGTGGTCAACGCCGCAGGCGACACCATCGGCACCGATGCCTTCAATGTAGATGTGGCTACTCAGGCCAAACTTCCCGAAGCCGATCGTCAGCTACCGGTGTTCGTCTGCCGCCTCGCCGACGGTTCGGAGAAGTACATTATCCCTGTCTACGGCGCCGGCCTCTGGGGTCCGATCTGGGGCTATGTGTCGGTTGACTCCGACGGCTCCACCATCTACGGCGCATACTACAGCCATCAGGGAGAGACTCCCGGCCTTGGCGCCCGAATCGCCGAACCCGAGTTCTGCGATAAGTTCGATGGTAAGCATCTATTCAAGGACGGCGTGTTTGCACCCGTCTCCGTAGTGAAGGCAGGTATGAAGCCACAGGCAAACGAAGATTATGTCGACGCCATTGCCGGAGCCACTATCACCAGTCGCGGTGTGGGCGATATGCTCGACAATTGTATGCGCCCCTATAAGGCATTTCTTGAATCCGTAAGCAAGCAATAAGAGATACTATGGCAGAAAAAATCAGTAATAAGAGCGTATTATTCAATCCGTTCTCCAAAAATAATCCTGTAATCGTACAGGTACTCGGCATCTGCTCCGTACTCGCCGTCACGGTGAGCCTCGAGCCTGCTATCGTCATGGGCATGTCGGTCATCGCCGTGCTTGCCTTCGCCAACGTGATTATATCCCTCATCCGCAACACCATCCCCACCAATATCCGCATCATCGTGCAGCTCGTAGTGGTGGCCGGTCTGGTAGTCATCGTGGATCAGTTGCTCAAAGCCTACACCTACGATGTAAGCAAGCAGCTATCGGTGTTCATCTCACTGATCATCACCAACTGTATCCTTATGGGTCGACTTGAGGCGTTCGCTATGGCCAACAAGCCTTGGCCGTCGTTTCTCGACGGTATCGGCAACGGTGTCGGCTATGCACTCATCCTCATCATCGTGGCCTTCTTCCGCGAACTGCTCGGCAGCGGCACCCTGCTCGGCTTTCAGGTCGTTCCTCAGTGGTGCTATGATCACGGCTATGTCAACAACGGCCTGATGATTCTCCCCCCCATGGCTCTCATCGTTGTGGGTTGCATCATCTGGGTACACCGCAGCTTCAATAAAGATCTGCAGGACGAGTGATAACGAATAGAAATTTACAATACACCATAAGATTAAAATCCTCACGATGGAAAATCTGAATCTATTTATACGCTCGATATTCGTCGACAATATGATCTTCGCCTACTTCCTGGGTATGTGTTCGTTTGTCGCCGTATCGAAAAATGTTAAGACAGCACTCGGTCTGGGTGTGGCTGTGACATTTATGCTCGTCATCACCCTCCCGATCAACTATCTGCTCAATACCTACGTGCTGCAGGCCGGAGCGCTCTCATGGCTCGGACCCGAATATGCGTCGGTCGATCTCAGCTTCCTCTCGCTCATTCTCTTCATCGCCGTTATCGCTTCGATGACCCAGCTTGTGGAGATGGCCGTCGAGAAATATTCACCCGCCCTCTACGGCTCGCTCGGTATCTTCCTCCCGCTCATCGCTGTCAACTGCGCCATCCTCGGAGGCTCCCTCTTCATGCAGCAGCGCGGCTTCAGCAGCATCATGACCGCCGTTAGCGCCGGCGCCGGTTGGGGTATAGGATGGCTTCTCGCCATCGTGGCCATTGCCGCCATACGCGAGCGTCTCGCCACATACTCCAATATACCCAAGCCTCTTCGTGGTATCGGTATCACATTCATCCTCACCGCGCTGATGGGCATTGCTTTCATGAGCTTCCTCGGTATTAAAATCTAAGACTTATGACACCCAACGCTATACTGCTCGAAATCTCAAACACCGGCATCACTATCTTGACCGGCGTGGGCATCTTTCTGCTCATTACTCTTGCTTTAGTGGCCATCCTTCTCACTGCCAAGCGCTTTCTGGTGCATACCGGCAAGGTGGATATCGTGATCAATAAAGACACTACCGTACATGCCGAATCCGGCAAACCGCTCCTCTCCACTATGGCCGACAACAATGTGTTCCTACCATCGGCCTGTGGCGGCAAAGGCAGCTGCGGCCAGTGCAAGGTGCAGGTACTCAGCGGAGGTGGAGAGATACTCCCCACCGAAGCCGTTCACTTCTCGCGTAAGGAAGTAAAGGATCATTGGCGCCTCGCATGTCAGGTGAAGGTGAAGGAGAATATGGATATCGCCGTACCCGCATCAGTCCTCGACATCAAGGAGTATGAATGTGAAGTCGTGTCCAACAACAATGTGTCTACCTTCATCAAGGAATTCATTGTAGCCCTCCCCGAGGGAGCTCACATGGACTTCATACCCGGTTCTTACGCCCAGATTAAGATTCCACCCTTCGAGATGGACTACGACAAAGATATCGACAAGGCATCCATCGGCCCCGTATACCTTCCCGCGTGGGAGAAATTCGGCCTCTTCGGTCTCAAGTGCCGCAACACAGAGACTACAGTCCGCGCCTATTCGATGGCCAACTATCCCGCCGAAGGCGACCGCTTCATGCTCACTGTGCGTATCGCCACACCTCCCTTCAAGCCCAAGCCCCAGGTTGGCTTCATGGACGTGATGCCCGGTATTGCTTCAAGCTATATCTTCACCCTCAAGCCCGGCGACAAAGTGATGATGTCCGGCCCCTACGGCGACTTCCACCCCATCTTCGACTCCAATAAGGAGATGATGTGGATCGGTGGGGGCGCCGGCATGGCTCCGCTTCGCGCGCAGATCATGCACATGACCAAGACGCTCAATTGCCGCGATCGCGAGATGCACTACTTCTATGGAGCTCGCGCCCTCAACGAAGTATTCTACCTCGACGACTTCCTGCAGCTCGAAAAGGAGTTCCCCAACTTCCACTTCCATCTCGCCCTCGACCGTCCCGATCCCGAGGCAGATGCCAAAGGCGTAAAGTACACCCCCGGATTCGTGCATCAGGTAATCTACGACACCTACTTGAAGGATCACGATAACCCCGAGGATATCGAATACTACATGTGCGGTCCCGGCCCGATGAGCGCAGCCGTCAATAAAATGCTCGATTCGCTCGGCGTCAATCCCGAGGATATCCACTACGACAACTTCGGCGGATAACAACTATGCAGCAACAGATAATCACAGCCGTGACTCCGCAGGGGTTGCGGCTAGTGTGTGATTGGCGCAAGGATTCAGCGGTGGAGTATGTGGCCGCGATGATCGATGCTGGCAGCCGCGACGACCCACAGGGCCGCGAAGGACTCGCACACCTTGTTGAGCATACCATATTCAAAGGCACATCGCGACTCAAGTCGTCGACCATCATCAACACCATGGAGCGTGTAGGCGGCGAACTCAATGCCTATACCACCAAGGAACTCACCGCCGTCTACTCCGTATTTCCCGCAGGCCATGCCCGCAGGGCCGCTTCGCTAATAGCCGAACTTATCACAGACTCGCAGTTTCCCGAGTTCGAACTGGAGAAAGAGCGCGAGGTCGTCATCGACGAGATCAATTCCTACCTCGATATCCCCGCCGAAAACATCTACGACGAATTTGAGGACCTGGCCTTTGCCGGCACACCGCTTGGGCACAACATACTCGGCACCGAAGCAAGCGTACGCGCATTGACTCCGGCCGACTGCCGGTCGCATCTCTCCCGACTCTATCGCGCCCCATCCGTAGTCGTGGCCTATAGTGGTCCTATGTCGCCCGACAAAGCGATGCGTATCCTCGACAGCGCATTCGCGTCTCTTCCGTCCGAATCTGCCTCGGAGCATCGAGCCCCTGCCGCTGTAGTTGACCCCTTCTACCGCGAACGCAGCGTCGACCTTCATCAGGCCAATGTAGTGATCGGAGCCGCAGCGCCCTCGCTCAACGATCCTGACCGCTTCGCCACACTGCTGCTGGTCAATATGCTCGGAGGCCCCAGCATGAACTCTCGGCTCAACATTGCCCTGCGTGAGAAGCGCGGACTCGTCTACTCTGTGGATGCGTGGGTCAATATGTATGCCGACACCGGCCTCTCCGCCATCTATTTTGGATGTGATAAAGAAGACGTCAGCCGTTGCCGTCGGTTGGTAGAGCGGGAGATAGCCCGCTTGCACGACGCACCGCTCTCAGAGCGTGCACTCAGCATGGCCAAACGCCAGTATATCGGACAGATGACAGTTGCCGCCGACAACCACGAATCCCGACTTCTTGCCCTCGCGCGCCAGATGCTTCACTACGGACGCATCTCCACTCCGGCCCGACAAGTCGAATTAGTCAACGCCATCACCGCCGACCAACTACGCGCCGCCGCCCACCGCCTCACCACCCCCTCTACCCTCATCATGCAGTAATCCCCACATTTCCGCGAATTTTTTTTAAAAATATGTGTTAGGCCGGCCAAAACCGGCCTTAACTTTGTCCCCACAAACCAAAAATCCAACCGA
>JAIDTT010000062.1 GCA_029060545.1 Paramuribaculum sp.
GCCATAGATGAATCATCGCTCAGTTGCGGCGAGCTCTACACCTTCGTAACCAACCGCGATGCTCATGGCGGCAAGGGAGCACTCGTGGCGGCAATACGCGGGACCAAAGCTGAGACTGTCATTGCCGTACTTGATAAGATACCGTTAGCCAAACGTAAAACAGTCAGGGAAATAACACTTGACCTATCATCATCCATGATGCTTATCGCACGGCGTTCGTTCCCCAAAGCGACTGTCACCAACGACCGCTTCCATGTGCATAAGCTCTATTATGATGCCATTGATGAACTGCGCATATCCCTGAGATGGATGGCAAGAGATGTTGAGAATGAGGAAATCGCTCGTTGCCGTAAGGAGGGAATAACATATGTACCATTCCGCTATGCCAATGGCGATACCCGTAAGCAACTGCTTGCAAGAGCAAAATACATTCTGACCAAGCACGCCACTAAAGGGACTAAGTCACAACAATGGAGAGCCGATATCATCTTCGAGTTCTATCCCGAACTGAAGAAAGCGTACGATCTTGCGATGGAACTGACCGACATATTCAACCAGAAAGTTGATAAAGATACGGCACGCCTGAATTTAGCCCGGTGGTACAATAAGGTTGATGAAATGGATGGCGGACAGTTCCGTACGGTCACTGAGACCTTCCGTAACCACTACGATACTATCCTCAATTACTTCATCAACCGCTCGACTAATGCCGGTGCTGAATCATTCAACGCCAAAGTCAAAGCTTTCCGCAGTCAGTTCAGAGGTGTGACTGACATACCATTCTTCCTTTTCAGGCTATCCAAGTTATGCGCCTAAAAATGATTTTACACACGGGTAGTTTTTTAACAATTCAATCAGGTTGTGCAACTGATCCATTAATTAGACTCCCCATTATGGTGTTGGCCACACTTAGGTGTGTTCTATCCACAACAAAACAAGCAGCTACCAAAGTAACCGCTTGCTTTTCTCTGTGGTCCCACTTGGGCTTGAACCAAGGACTCCCTGATTATGAGTCAGGTGCTCTAACCAACTGAGCTATGGGACCGGTCGCATTTTCTAATTCGACGGTGCAAAGTTACCACTTTTTTTTGTTTTTCCAAAGCCCAGCCTCACCCTTTGGCAAAATTTTTTGCACACCCTCACCGAAAGTCGTACTTTTGCTCCTATGAATATCGAAGATCTGCGCCAATGTGGCCTCAGCATTCCCCACACCACCGAGCGATGCCCGTTCGGCCCCGACACACTCTCGCTCGAAATCGGTGGCAAGATGTTTTGCCTCATCGACCTATCGTGCGAGTGGGACTTCTACAACCTCAAAGTCCACCCCGACGTTGCCGTCGAGCTCATCGAGCGATTCCCCGGCATCCGGCCCGGCTATCATATGAACAAACGTCATTGGGTATCCATCCCATACGCCAATTCCATACCCCTCGAACTCGAACGACGCCTCATCCTCCACTCCGTCTGCTGCACAGCCGCCGGCATCCCGCGCAGCCACCGCCCAGAGCTTCCGCCCGACGAGCCGAATATTTTTGATTGTATCGCGGGAATTCGCTAACTTTGTGGCTCTGAATATCAATCCCCTCATCTGCCGGACATCCGGCTATAATATCACATAATCTGTTAATATGAACGAACTTGCTCCCAAGTACTCCCCCGCCGAGGTGGAAAGTAAATGGTACGAATACTGGATGAGCCACCGCCTCTTCCACAGCGAGCCCGACGCCCGCGAGCCCTATTGCATCGTCATTCCCCCGCCAAACGTCACCGGCGTGCTCCACATGGGCCACATGCTCAACGAGACTATTCAGGACATCCTCGTGCGTCGCGCACGCATGGACGGCAAGAACGCTCTCTGGGTACCAGGCACCGACCACGCAGCCATCGCCACAGAAGCCAAGGTGGTAGCCAAACTCGCGCAGGAAGGCATCAAGAAGAGCGACCTCTCCCGCGAAGAATTCCTCACCCACGCCTGGGCGTGGACCGAAAAATACGGCGGCATCATCCTCGAGCAGCTCAAGAAGCTCGGTTGCTCATGCGACTGGGAGCGCACAGCCTTCACCATGGACCCCATACGCAGCCAAAGCGTAATCCGCGTTTTCGTCGACCTATACCGCAAGGGGCTCATCTACCGCGGTAAGCGTATGGTGAGCTGGGATCCCAAGGCACAGACCGCTCTCTCCGACATCGAAGTGATCTACAAGGAAGAGCACAGCAAGCTCTATTATCTCCGCTACAAGATCGTAGGCGAAGACGGCTACGCCATAGTGGCCACCACACGCCCCGAGACCATCATGGGCGATACCGCCATGTGTATCAACCCCAACGACCCCAAGAACGCCCACCTGCGCGGCAAGCGCGTCATCGTACCCCTCGTAGGCCGTGAAATACCCGTGATCGAAGACGACTACGTCGATATCACCTTCGGCACCGGCTGCCTCAAAGTCACCCCCGCTCACGACACCAACGACTATATGCTCGGACAGAAACACAACCTGCCCAGCATCGACATCTTCAACCCCGACGCCACCCTAAGCGCCGAGGCCGGAATGTATGTCGGCATGGATCGCTTCGCCTGCCGCGAGCAGATCGCCAAAGACCTACAGGCCGCCGGGCTCGTGGAGAAAATCGAGGAATACCAGAACAAAGTCGGCTACTCCGAGCGCAACAACGACACCGTAGTCGAGCCCCGACTCTCCGACCAGTGGTTCCTCAAGATGGAGTCGCTCGCCAAGCCCGCCCTCGAAGCTGTCGAGTCCGACGTAGTGCGCTTCATCCCCGAGAAATATAAGAATACCTACCGCCACTGGATGACCGACATCCGCGACTGGTGTATCTCCCGTCAGCTCTGGTGGGGACACCGCATCCCGGCCTACTACACCCCCGACGGCTCCATCATCGTAGCCGAAACACCCGAAGAAGCCCTCTCTATGGCTCAGGCCTCCGATCCCACCCTCACAGCCTCTGATCTCCGCCAGGACGAAGACTCCTTCGACACCTGGTTCTCCTCATGGCTCTGGCCAATCAGCCTCTTCAACGGCATCCTCGATCCCGGCAACAAGGAGATCAGCTACTACTACCCCACCGCCGACCTCGTCACCGGTCCCGACATCATATTCTTCTGGGTAGCACGCATGATCATGGCCGGCTACGAATTCACATCCCTGCCCCCATTCCGCAACGTCTACTTCACCGGTATCGTGCGCGACGAGATCGGACGCAAGATGTCGAAGCAGTTCGGCAACTCCCCCGATCCGCTCAAGCTCATCGAGGAGTACGGCGCCGATGGCGTGAGAATGGGCATCATGCTCTGCGCCCCTGCCGGCAACGATATCCTCTTCGATAAGAAACTGTGCGAGACCGGCCGCAACTTCTCCAATAAGATCTGGAATGCCTTCCGCCTCGTCAAAGGCTGGCAGGTCGACGACTCTCTCGAGCAGCCCGCCACAGCCCGCTTCGCCATCGACTGGTTCCGCTCCCTCCTGAGCGCCACCGTGGAGGAGGTCAACGACCTCATGTCGAAATACCGCCTCTCCGAAGCCGTCAAAGCACTCTACAAACTCTTCTGGGACGAATTCTCAGCCTGGTATCTCGAACTCGTAAAGCCCGCCTACAACACCCCCGTCGACCGCGCCACATATCAGGCCACACTCGACCTCTTCGACTCCCTCCTGCGTCTGCTCCACCCCTTCATGCCCTTCATCACCGAAGAGCTCTGGCAGCACATCGCCGAGCGAGCCGACGGCCAGTCGATCATGTATGCCCCCACACCCGAAGCCACCCAAGTCAACGGTGAAGTGCTCCGCATGATGGACCACATCAAGGAAGTCGTCAACGGCGTCCGCAACGTCCGCGCATCCAAGAACATCCCCAACAAAGAGCAGCTCACCCTCAACGTGCTCGGCACATGGGACCGCGCCGAAGACACCGTCATCTGCAAGCTCGCCGGCGTTGAAGCCGTCAACCACGACGCCCAGAAGGATTCAGCATCCGCCACCTTCATGGTCGGCGCTACCGAAGTAAGCATCCCGCTTGCAGGCAACGTCAACGTCGAGGAGGAACTTGCCAAACTTCGCAAAGAGCTCGAATACTTCGAAGGCTTCAAGCAGTCAGTGCTCAAGAAACTATCCAACGAGCGCTTCGTAGCCAACGCACCCGAAGCCGTAGTCAATGGTGAGCGACGCAAACTCGCCGATGCCGAAGCTAAGATCGCCGGTATCACAGCCGCCATCCAAAGCCTCTCGTAACCCGGTCCCCTCCCCTATACATCATAAAAGGATGCCCCGCCTCGGAGCATCCTTTTATAATATCTACCGGAAGTTCAAGTTCAATATTCCAAGTCGCTCAGCCACAGCTTCGCCGACGCATCCGACGGCATACGCCAGTCACCGCGCGGCGACAGACTAACACTGCCCACCTTCGGTCCGTCGGGCATACACGAGCGCTTGAACTGCTGCTGAAAGAATCTCTTGTAAAACACTTTCATCCACTTCAGTATCACATCATCCTCATATAGGCCTGCAAACGCCTTGCGCGCCATCAGATACACCCTGCGAGGCTCGAATCCGTAGCGGAGCATATAGTAAAGGAAGAAATCATGGAGTTCATACGGTCCCACAAGATCCTCCGTCTTTTGCGTGATATTGCCCTGCTCATCGGCCGGAATCAGTTCAGGGCTGATCGGAGTGGCCACTATATCGTTGAGCACCGCCGCCAGCGCCACATCGTCGGTATCCATCGCATACCATTCCACCAGATACTTCACGAGCGTCTTCGGCACACCAGCATTGATACCGTACATCGACATCTGGTCGCCATTATACGTAGCCCATCCGAGCGCCAGCTCCGACAGATCACCCGTGCCGAGCACTATCGCACCCTCCTGATTGGCCACATCCATCAGTATCTGGGTGCGTTCGCGTGCCTGCGAGTTCTCGTAAGTCACGTCATGGTTAGCCGCATCATGGCCGATATCGGCAAAGTGCTGCTCCACTGCTTTCACTATCGAAATCTCGCGGATCGTCACTCCGAGCGCCTTCATCATCGCCATAGCATTGGCGTAGGTGCGTCCGGTAGTGCCGAAGCCGGGCATAGTCACAGCCGTTACCATAGCCGGATCGTCGCCGCGCCGCTTCACCGTGCGCACAGCCACAAGCAGAGCAAGCGTCGAGTCCAATCCGCCCGACACACCCACTACTATCCTGTTGCTGCCCACCGTATCGAGACGCGTAGCCAGTCCGCACTCCTGTATAGCCGTGATCTCGCGGCAACGCGCCTCCATATCGTCGGCATTGCCCGGGATGAAAGGCGTAGGGTTTATCGTGCGGTATTCCGGCAACACATCGGGATCAAACTCTCCTCCCGTCATCGGCATCGCCGACAATGGCTCGTCACCGCTGCGGCG
This sequence comes from Paramuribaculum sp., assembly GCA_029060545.1. Lineage (GTDB taxonomy): Bacteria > Bacteroidota > Bacteroidia > Bacteroidales > Muribaculaceae > Paramuribaculum. The sequence goes on from JAIDTT010000062.1 coordinate 5,405, forward strand.
CGCGCAGTCGGCAAACGTAGTATTGTGTATCCTGTCGCGGCGCAGAGCCTCGATATCCAGATCCGCTATCACGAAATTATCCGTTGCATAATCATAGCGATCATTCTCCACCAGCAGTGCCCCCGACTCGGCTATAATAGTCTTCGGCAGAAACACGGTGTCAGTCGTCGACTCGCCCCATCCCGCACTCGCATACACATAGCCGCACAGGCAGCGGGCCGACTGCTGACGGATCAGATCCACCAGATACCGGTGCTTACCTATCAGATCATTCGAGGCCGACAGATTGAGTATCACCTCCGCACCGCGCATCGCCAGATGGCTCGAAGGCGGGATCGGCGCCCACAGATCCTCGCATATCTCTATCGCTATACGGGCTCCGTGGCTTTCAAACACAGCCGGCTCCGCATCGGGCGATGCCGACTGAAACCAGCGCTTTTCGTAAAATTCGTTATACGCCGGCAGATAAGTCTTCTTCACTATCGCCACATCACCTTTGCGGATAAGCGCCGCACAGTTATATACCGCGCCCGACTCCGCTATCGGCACACCCACCACAATATCCATATCCACCCCTCGGCTCCACTCCGCAAGTTCATCCAGAGCCTTACGCGCCGCATCGAGCAGAGTGAAATTGTGGAGCAGATCGCCACACGAATAGCCCGTCACCGACAGTTCGGGGAATACGGCAAGCTCCACACCGCGGGCATTTAGCACTTCTGCCACTTCCTTGATTTTAGCCATATTATAGGCCGTATTGCATATCTTATGGAGCGGAGATGCCGCCGCTACTCGTAAATAACCGTTTGTCATATCGGGCGATTTGAAATTATATTTTGTGCAAAAATAACGATTTATCCCTACATCAGGGTCGAATATCCAACATAAACTCGTATTTTTGCATTCTAAAAGTATCATTCACCATCACCCACTCATCGCGATATGAAGAAACTGCTCACCATCCTCATTGCCATAATAGCCATACTCCCCCTCTCCTCCGTCGAAGCCTTCGCTCAGCATGGTGAGAAGAGCGTAGGTCTGCGTGCCGGATTCACCACTCGCAACACCACCGCTTCCGCCGGTCTTTACTTCTCATATCGCTTCTCCGAGCACTTCCGTATCGCACCTAAAGTCGACTACGCATTCCGTCATCATCGCACCGATGCCTTCTCCTTCAACTTCGACACCGAGTACCCCGTAGCCCTGAATGCCGCGCACTCAGTCAACTTCTACCCCATTGCCGGCATCAACTACTCCACATATTCCACACACGCATCGCTCGACGACATCGAGTATTCCGACGATGCCACTGTGCGCGACAACAATTTCGGGCTCAACCTCGGCGCCGGTATCGAATACTTCGCCACCCCCACCCTGCGCCTTGCATTCGAGTCGAAATGCCAGCTCATCAAGCAATACACCGGAGCATGGCTCACCGTAGGCATCGGTTATCGCTTCTGATTCAGCCACATACCAACATCACAAAGAGCCGCGGACACCTCAATCCTCGGCTCTTTGCTTATAATTGTAACAGACGCGTAACCAATTTAACATCCATTAACGCACAATTGTTCTCTACCCTGTCACCGCATTGTAACTTTGCATCGTCAACCAAGACCAATCACGAATAATAAACCACTCAAAATATCACCGATCATGATTTCC
>JAIDTT010000063.1 GCA_029060545.1 Paramuribaculum sp.
CGTGCATCATGAATTGTGCATCGTGCATTGGCGGGAATCCCCGCACGAAAAGCGTACAATGACATTTTTACCATAAACCATATCCGATTCATCCATCACATCCGATACATCGTGCTGGTTTTTCACATTTTTCGCCCTCGGAAACGCGTGGTTCGGATTTATTGGCTAATTTTGCAATTTATCGCAGACCTATGCCAATATGAACCGTCTAATCCAATTATATAATACTATATACGGCTCCGCCCCTGTTAGTATCGAACCTATTACCGGCTCGGCATCATCGCGTAGTTATTATAGACTTGAGGGAGTGGAGACAGTAATCGGTACGATCGGCACCGACCGCAGGGAGAATGAAGCATTCCTGTACCTCACCGGGCATTTCCGTAGTTGCGGTCTCAATGTGCCCGAAGTGTTGGCTGTGTCCCCCGACCGTATGGCGTATCTTCAGCAAGACCTTGGCCACACCTCATTGTTGGACTTGGTAAAAGCTAATGGCATTGCTGATTCGATGTCGATGCTTAAACGGTCGGTTGAATCTTTGGCTGCCTTCAATTATGTAGGTGCAAATGGTCTCGACAGTTCGCGATGCTTCCCTCGTGCGGCGATGGATCATCGCAGTATTATGTGGGATCTCAACTACTTTAAGTATTGTTTTCTCAAACCGTCGGGCATCGCCTTCGATGAAGACCGGCTTGAGGACGCTTTCTCACGGCTTGCCGCAGAAGTGGAATACAATCCCGAGGGCAATGTAATGATACGCGATTTCCAGTCGCGCAACATAATGTTGTACCAAGGCAATCCTTACCTGATAGACTATCAGGGCGCAAGAGTGGGCACCGGACTGTACGACCTCGCGTCGCTGCTATGGCAGTCGCGCCTCAATCTGGATGCCGACGCTCGCACCGAACTTGCCGAATGTTATCGTGTGGCGGTCGGGTGTATAAGTGGTGCTGAAATCCGTGATTTCGAGCGGCGTCTTGCTCTGCAGGCACTCTTTCGGGTAATGCAGGTACTCGGAGCCTACGGATTCCGTGGGATGATCGAGGGCAACGCCGCTTTCATATCTCCGATGGCCACCAGTCTCGGGTATTTGCGTAGCCTTTGCGAGGTCGTCGATGTCGATCCCTATTTGCTGTCGGTGCTTCGTGCTGCTGCCGAAAACCATCCGTCGATGTCGTCACCAACCGACGGACGCCTGAAAGTACGCGTTATGAGTTTCTCATATAAGAAAGGCATCCCGAAGGATTGGACGGGAAATGGTGGCGGATTCGTATTCGACTGCCGCGCCCTTCCCAACCCCGGACGATATGAGCAATACAAGTCGCTTACAGGCATGGACAAGCCGGTGATCGACTTCCTTGAGGCCGATGGCGAGATACTCGAATACCTGAGCCAATGTGAAGTGCTGGTCGGTCGGTCTGTCAGGCGCTATCTGCAACGGGGATTCACCGATCTTATGATATGCTTCGGATGTACCGGTGGTCAGCATCGTTCGGTGTACGGTGCGCAATGGATGGCAGAGCGTCTGGCTCATAAGTATCCCGTGATTGTGGAATTGGAACACCGCGAACAGAAAGTTCACAAGATATTAGGAGGGGAGTGCCGATGATCAGCGCGATGATATTTGCGGCCGGATTCGGCACACGCCTTAAGCCATGGACCGACGAGCATCCCAAGGCACTTGTTGAAGTCGATGGCGTACCTATGCTCGGACGCGTGATTGAAAAGATGAAAGCGGCTGGTGTCCGACGCATCATCGTCAACACCCATCATTTTGCTGATCAGATACATGAGTATCTCCGCGTTAATGACTATTTCGGCGTCGAGATCAATGTAAGCCACGAGCCGGCACTGCTTGATACCGGCGGGGGGGTGAGCAATGCTCTGAGCCGCTTCGGTATCGATGGGCCGTTGATCCTGCACAATGCCGATATACTCACCGATTTTCCGCTTGCTTCGATGCTCACGGCTTACGAAGAGTCTGGATGTTGCACTCAATTACTCGTGTCTGGACGCACCACATCGCGCTATCTGCTTTTCGACGAAAGCGGTGTGATGCGCGGGTGGTACAATCCATCTACTGGTGAAGTGCGCGGACCGGCCAAAGAGATGGCTGATCGCTCCGGACTATGTACTCTTGCCTTCGGTGGCGTGCATCTCCTCAATGAAGACACGCAGCGCCGCATCATAGGCTATGGCCAAGGCCGCGGAGTATTCTCGATCATTGACTTTTATATCGAAGCGTGTGCTGAGCAACAGTTGCAGGCATTCATTCCTGATGCTCCCTATCTGTGGCACGACGTAGGTACCTCCGACAAACTTGCGGCCGCACGCTTTGCATGGCAAAACAAATACGGCGCCCACGGTGTATAATAATTGAAAAAACAACAATAATACTTGATGATAGAAAGAATCGTAATACTCGAACATGCCGACCCCGCAAGTTTCTTCGGGGTCAACAACAGCAATATGTCGCTCATCCGCAACCTTTACCCCAAGCTGCGTATCGCAGCCCGTGGCAGCATGATTAAGGTAATAGGTGAAGATAGCGAGACGCTCGAATTTGAGAAGCGCATACATCAGCTCGAAGAGTATTGTGTGAAGTACAATAGTCTTAATGAGGATGCAATACTTGACGTAATCCGCGGAGCACAGCCTCGTGAGCGGGCATCTGACGGCGTGATCATATTCGGAATCAACGGCAAACCGATATCGGCGCGCAATCCCAATCAGCAGCGACTGGTCGAGGCCATCACCAACAATTCGCTTACATTCGCCCTCGGCCCCGCCGGTACCGGCAAGACGTATATCGCTATTGCCATGGCTGTGCGCGCGCTAAAGAATAAGGAGGTGCGTAAGATCATCCTGTCGCGTCCGGCAGTAGAGGCAGGGGAGAAGCTTGGCTTCCTCCCCGGCGATATGAAGGACAAGATCGATCCATACCTCCAGCCCCTCTATGACGCACTGGAGGATATGATACCACCCTTGAAGTTGAAGGAGTATATGGAAAGCAACACTATTCAGATAGCTCCGCTTGCATTCATGCGTGGGCGCACACTCAACGATGCTGTGATCGTACTCGACGAGGCGCAGAACACCACAACTCACCAAATTAAAATGTTTCTCACCCGTCTGGGCAACAATGCCAAGATGATTGTGACTGGCGACGCTACCCAGATCGACCTTCCGCGTTCCACTACATCCGGACTGCTTCAGGCTTTGCGGGTGCTCAAGGATGTGAAAGGTATCGGACGAGTTGAATTCGAGAAGAAGGATATCGTGCGTCACCCTCTGGTGCAGCGTATAGTCGATGCTTACGAGCACTTTAAGCCCGAAGCTGCGGAGGAGAAGGAAGCCACAGCGGAGTAGGATGGTGAAAGGTTTGCGACTCATCCTTACCGTTCTGATTGTATTGGCCGCTATCGCGGCTGATGCTGCTGTTGCGCGTAAGGTGAACCTCACCATAGTAGATTCCATTGCTAATACCCCTGTCGCATATGCCACATACTCATTTCTGCCCTCCGGTGGCGGTGGCCTGACTGATGAAAAGGGCAGGCTGACGCTCTCCATCCCGACGCAAGCCGACAGTGTGGAGTTTGCAGCTATGGGCTACGCACCGGTCCGCATTGCCGTATCCGGTCTCAGAAGCGGGGGCAAGATACGTCTTATCAATACCGGTATGTTGCTTGGGGAGGTTATCGTTCGCCCTGGTAAAGAAAAGTACAGCAAGAAAAACAATCCGGCAGTGGACTTCGTAAACCGTATCCGCACGCAGGCCGATCTCACGGATCCTCGCCGGCAGCCAATCTACAGCGCGAAAAAGTACGAGCGCATCACTCTTGCACTCAATAATTTTAATCCTGAGAGCGACAAGAACCTCTTTATGAAAAAGTACGGCTTTCTCAGGGATGCTGTGGATACATCCGAGGTGTCGGGCTCACAGGTACTCAACTTTAGCGTACGCGAAAAGCTCTCCACAATTCACCACCGCAGAGATCCGCAATCCGATAAGGAGCGTGTGGTGGCTTTGAGGCAATCTGGTATCGACGACTTTATGGATCAGGAAAGTATGCGTGTGATGTACGAGGATTTCCTGTCTGATATAGACTTGTATCAGAACGATATTTACTTGCTTCACACCAAGTTCGTAAGCCCTCTGTCGAAGATAGCCCCCGATTTCTATAAGTTTTATCTGACCGACACCGTGCCGGTAGATGGCGAGCAGTGCGTGGTGCTCACGTTCGTACCCCGTAATGATCAGTCGTTCGGCTTCACCGGCCGTGTATATGTGCCGTTAGGCGATACCACAATGTTTATCAAGAAGGTGACGATGAATGTACCCAAGCATATCAACGTCAATTTCTTGGATCAGTTGTATATCAATCAGGAATTTGAGCGTGGACCCGACGGTGTACGCATCCTCAGGCACGACGATCTCATCGCGGAGATATCGGCAGTGCCGGGTACACAAGGATTGTATTTCCGACGCAATTCTGCTTACGACAACTACGACTTCTCCCCCGACCAACCCGCGGAGATATTCAATCGTATGGGACGCACCACTATTGCTGCCGATGCCGAACTGCATACCGACGACTACTGGAATCGTGAGCGTCTGCTGCCTATGACCGTGAAGGAAGCCGATGTCAGCGTACTCACTGCCACGCTCCGACGCGATAAGCTCTATTACTGGGCTGAAACATTCGTAAAGATTATGGTCAATGGCTACATCAACACCGGCAAACCGAGCAAATTCGATATCGGTCCCGTAAACACAGTAGTGAGCCACAACACGCTTGAAGGATTCCGCCTGCGAGCTGGAGGAATGACTACTGCCAACCTCTCACGCCGCTTCTTCCTGCGTGGTTACGGAGCATACGGATTTCGTGATCATAAATGGAAGTACCACGCCGAGGCTGAATATTCATTTCACGACAAGACACATCACTCCCGCGAATTTCCCATTCACGCCATCCGTGCGGAGCACACCTATGATATAGATATGCTCGGGCAGCACTTCGCGTTCACAAACCCCGACAATATGTTTCTGTCGTTCAAGCGTCACGAAGATCTCCAGATCACGTATCTGCGCAGCAGCAAGTTGTCGTATATCCTCGAACTTGCCAACAATTTCTCGGTGACGGCGGACTTTCACCACAACCGTCAGGAGGCAACCCGGACTATGACATTCGTGACGGGTACGGATCAGGTATTCAGTCATTACAATGAAAGCGGATTCACCGTCACATTGCGCTATGCCCCCGGAGAGAAGTTCTATCAGAAGAAATCATCGCGTACATCCATCACTCCTCAAGTGCCGGTAATTCAGCTCACTCATACCTATTCACCTAAGAATTTCCTCGGCAATAACTTTGAGGTAAATATCACAGAGTTGAGTCTGTCAAAGCGATTCTGGCTTTCGGCTTTCGGCTATGTTGATGCGATCGTGAAGGGTGGTCACGTATGGAGCCGCAGCCCGTATCCCAATCTTCTCGTACCGAACGCCAACCTGTCGTACACGATTCAGCCGGAAAGTTTTGCTCTGCTCAATCCGATGGAATTTGTTACCGACAGCTACGCAATGTGGGATCTGACCTACTGGGCCAACGGCGCTATACTCAATTACGTACCGGTTATCCGCAAGCTCAAGCTCAGGGAGGTATTCTCATTCAGAGGATTCTATGGTCACCTGAGCCGTCGTAATGATCCGCTGCTGAATCCATCGCTTTTCCGTTTCCCTGAAGTGGTGTCGGTGGAGCGACTTGGCGATACTCCATATATGGAGGTGGGAGTAGGTCTTGACAACATATTCAAGATTCTGCGTGTCGATTATGTATGGCGACTGACTTACCGCCATGTGCCGGGTGCCGATAGAGGCGGAGTGAGAGTAGCCTTGCATTTCACATTCTAATGTTGTATATTTGTAGCTGAACAGCCAATCATCATGATTACACGACTTCAAGATTATAATCTGAGAACCGCCAATACTTTCCGGCTTGATGCCCGGTGCGACGAGTGGATCGAATATACTTCCGCCGAAGATCTACCCGCCATCCGAGCTATCATCGGTGACCGCAGGTATATGAATATCGGACAGGGAGCCAACCTCCTGTTCGCCGATGATTTCAGAGGTATCGTACTACAGTCCAAGATTCTTGACGTGGAGATCACACCCGACGGATCCGATGCTCTGTTGGCTCGCGTAGGAGCCGGAGTAAGTATGGATGCTTTCATCGCTCAGTGCGCATCACAGTCCGTTTGGGGTCTTGAGAATCTCTCGGGTATTCCGGGTCATGCCGGGGCATCGGCAGTGCAGAATGTCGGGGCATACGGCGTGGAAGCCGGCGACCGCATAGTCTGTGTGGAAGCATACGATATGACTATCGGCGAATATGTGGAATTCGGCCACGATGATTGTCGCTTTGCCTATCGCGATTCTATTTTCAAGCATGAACGCAATCGCTATGTCATCACTTATGTGACTTATCGGCTGAGTACAGTGCCGGCTCCCGTACTCGACTACGGACATTTGCGCAAATCATTGTCAGAGGATTGTATTCTATCGCCAATGGCTGTACGTGATGCCGTGCTGGCAATGCGCAGTGCTAAACTGCCGGAAGTCGACGAAATCGGAAGTGCCGGCAGCTTCTTCAAGAATCCGGTGGTGAGCGAAGCGAAATTCGCTGAGCTCCGGCGTCAGTCGGATACAGACGTGCCTCATTATCGGGTAGGAGAGGACTACAAGATTCCTGCCGCGTGGCTTATAGATCAGTGTGGCCTTAAGGGCTATTCGATCGGTGGCGCGAAGGTCTGGGAACTGCAGCCTCTCATCATCGTCAATGCATCAGGTCGCGCTACGGCTGCCGAGATACTGGCAGTGGAGGCGCATGTGCTCCGGCAGGTACGCGACACATACGGCATAGAGCTTCAGCCTGAAGTCGACCATATTTATTGATATCGTATACAATCACAAACAGATCTGAATAGATGAGCAAATTTATAATAGAAGGCGGACACCGCCTCTCGGGCGAGATCGAACCGCAGGGAGCGAAGAATGAGGCGCTGCAGATACTGAGCGCCACTCTGCTCACCACCGATCCGGTCACGGTAAGCAATCTTCCGGAGATTCTCGACGTGCGCAATCTTATAGGTATGCTGCGCGATATGGGTGTGAAAGTCGATCGTATCGAGCATGGCACTTATCGATTCTGTGCGGCTGAGCTCAACGAGGAATACATCTACTCTAAAGAATTTGTGAAGCAGTGTGCCCGCCTGCGCGGTTCTGTTCTCGTGGTAGGCCCTCTTCTTGCCCGACTTGGAAAAGTGTATTTTGCCAAACCTGGCGGCGATAAGATCGGCCGACGCAAGATCGACACCCACATCACCGGTCTGATGACCCTTGGAGCTCAGATGGTATATGACCAGGATATGAAAGCCTATCTGCTTACAGCTCCCGACGGTCTGAACGGTGAGTATATGCTCCTCGACGAGGCGTCGGTGACAGGTACTGCCAATATCATTATGGCCGCTTCGCTTGCCGAGGGCACCACTACAATCTACAATGCTGCCTGCGAGCCTTACGTCCAGCAGCTTTGCAAGATGTTGATTCGTATGGGCGCTGAAATCCGTGGCGTAGGCTCCAACCTTATTACTATCGAAGGCAGGAAATCACTTCACGGTACCGACCACCGCATACTTCCCGATATGATCGAGGTGGGCAGTTTCATCGGTATGGCTGCTCTGACTCAGAGTTCGCTCCGAATCAAGAACGTGGCCTATCCTCAACTCGGCATTATCCCTGACAGCTTTCGCCGGCTCGGCATAAAGCTGGAGCGTGATGGCGACGATATTGTGGTCGAGGCTCAGGATTCGTATATACTCGAAACAGCGCTCGACGGTTCGATACTCAATATCGCCGATGCACCGTGGCCGGGACTCACTCCCGACTTGCTCAGTGTGATGCTCGTAGTTGCTACACAATGTCAGGGCAGTGTACTGATACATCAGAAGATGTTTGAAAGCCGACTCTTCTTTGTTGACCACCTAATAGATATGGGTGCCCAGATTATGTTGTGCGATCCCCACCGGGCTGTAGTGATCGGTCTTGACCATAAGTTGCCGCTTCGTGCCAACAAAATGGTATCGCCCGATATCCGTGCCGGTATCGCTCTGCTCATAGCAGCCATGTCGGCCAAGGGTACAAGCGAAATCAACAATATTGACCAGATAGACCGCGGATACGAGAATATCGATGAGCGTCTGAATGCTCTTGGTGCCAAAATTCTACGCGTGGATGAAAGTTATTTATAAAAAACTTTCAAATTCATCAAACAATTTACCTCCCGATTACGTTAACTAAGTAAACTAACTAAAAATAACATCACAATTATAT
>JAIDTT010000064.1 GCA_029060545.1 Paramuribaculum sp.
CTCCTATATGAATGAACAGATAATTAAATCATTGATTGACATTTCAAAATCAATCAATAATATCGAATTGTTTTGTTCTTCTCGTCCAAAGGAGTTCAAGACATTTTGTGAGGACGTCTGTTTCCGTAGCGCGATTCAGTGGGAGATTGCCATTATCGGAGAAGCTGTGAATCGTATATTGAAAATCGAACCTGAAATTCAAATTACAGCCGCCCGAAGAATAGTCAACACCCGTAATTATCTCATACATGGGTATGATAGTTTGAGAGAGGATCTGATTTGGGCGATTGTTGTCAATCATTTGCCATTATTGAAAACAGAAGTTCAGCAACTTATCGAATCAGTCGGAGAGGTTTGAGGTTAACTTTGCACCCACTGCTGAAGGAGATAATACTGGCGGTGAAGAAAAGTGTCAAGATTTCTTCGCGGGTTAACGAATCCCAATTCAATATAGTCCTGAGATCAGGTATATTGGCAATATAGTAGCCCGCAGGGAGGTCTCTGCAGGCTACTATCGCATAAGGCGGAGGGTATTAGTATTATTTCACAACTATTTTCTTCGATTTTACACCTTGACCAACGATATAAATACCAGGCTCAAGGGTATCAATATCGTCTCCCACTATTATGCCCGAAGCGTTATAGACCACATACGGGTTGGCAAAATCTATCTCGGATTCCTCATCGGCTCGGATTGTATCGATAGATGCATCTGCTATTGTGCGAAAATCCGTAAACATCGGCCATGCTTGTGCATAAGCGTCGCTACTTCCGTCAGGAACATATACTACTGCGGATGCCGGTACACTATCAAATACTTGTGTACCTATGGTGGGAGGTACGGGATTCAAATCTGTTATTGTCGTGAGATTTTCGCAACCGAAAAACACATAATTTCCCAAAGAAGCAATGCCTTCGGGAATTGTAATTGCTGTGAGTCCCTTACATTCCCGAAAACAGGATCGAAGAATCTCTGTAGTGGCAGGCAGGATTTCATATTTTCCGTTACGGCCTGCGGGGTACGCAACGAGCGTAGTTTCGTCTTTGCTGTATACCACTCCGTCGACCGACTTGTAATTTTCATTCGCTTCCGCTACATCAATACTTTTCATCGCAGAGCAATCGGCAAATACACCAAAGTTTATGTTTGCTACATCTTTGGGCACGATCATCGATTCCAAAGTGTGATTTCCCATAAATGCGTTAGCCGAAAGCGTCGTCACTCCCTCCGGAATTTCATATACGGCCGATACTCTCGCAAGCGGATATTGAAGCAGTGTCGTGATTTCTTTATTGTATAGCACACCATCTACTGAAACGAGAATCTTATTGTCGGGTGCCACATTTATCTCTTTGAGGGATTTGCAATAACTCAATACTCCGGTGCCGTAGGATGTAAGCGATGCCGGAAATGTAATCGACGTCAATTCCGTACAACCAAAGAATGCGTAATTCGAAATTGTAGTTACACCCTCCGGAATATCAATCTTCGTCAAAGCGCTGCATCGGTTCAAACCATCGGTGCCGATAGATTTCAGCGTCGTCGGAAGTGTCACTGACGTCATGCTATGACAATCGAAAAACGCGTTGCTGCCTATTGAGGTCACACCCTCGGGAATTATCATCGACTCGAGACTGAAACAATTATAGAATGTGTTGTTTCCGATCGAGGAAATTCCGGTAGGAAGAGTTGCTGAAATCAATGCGGAGCATCCGCTGAAACTACCGGCACCTATGCTTTTTACCGAATTTGCGATAGCAACGGATGTAATAGACACGCAGTTGTTGAAAGCACTTGTTGCAATTGCTGTCACGGCATAATCCTTACCAGCGTTGCTAACACTCGAAGGTATGACTACTTCCCCGCTTATATGCGTATCCGAGGCCATTGCTTTTACTGCCGGCGTCGATTCGGATGTAACAGTGTAGGTCAACCGATCGAGGGTAAATGTGTCACCGACTTCCGCTGTAACCGTGCCTGTAGAAGCGGCACCGGCAGCGACAATTAAAACTACTTTTCTAATCATTTTTGTATGATTTGTATTACTGCCTCGGTCATCCCCTCGTCGGCATAAACGAATATTCAAAAACAAAACGTGGGAATCTGTATCGTTTGCCGTCCTACACTTCGAGGCTTCTCGCATTGCCCATCAATAGTCGGACGGCAACGCAGAAGCCCACGCCAGTATATGCAGACATACACTCCGGGTGCTTTCGTATCAACCGATACGTAGCAGGCCGCAAGTATGATGACATTACATATCACCTCCGGGCATCTACCATTGCCTCTCCTTGACTATTGACTGAATTTTGCGAGAATTCCGAAGTGTCAAGAATCAGCGCGGATAAACGCTTGTTATATGTTTATTGAAAAGACGCCATCAAGCGCTTTTCAAACAACGACCCACCCTTTTCAGCCATTCCGGGGCAAATGTCCCCTCCGGAACCGAACCCCAACCGGCGTGGTCTGCAAGGATGAATAGTACGCGCAAAGTTATAACTTTTTCAAAAAACCAACAATATTATTCCAATATAGGAAACCTTGTCTTGCCTGTTAGTTTGTTTCTTCAACGAATAACGCTTAACTTTGCAACGCAAATAAGCCGTGTCCATAAGAGCTAAGTCGTCCTATGTACACGTTAAACTGGATTTTGAGACTCCCACGCGCGAATAGGGAGTCTCTCTTTTTTTGTGGCCAAATAGCTGTGAATCGGCACTGAAATAGGCCGGGGCTATTCGTAGCGGATGGCTTCGATGGGGTCGAGGCCGGCGGCTTTCTTGGCGGGGTACCAGCCGAAGAATACGCCGGTGACGGTGCAGACGGCGAAGGAGAGCAGTACGGACCAGATCTGGATGTAGACCGGCCAGTTGGCTACGACGTTGACGATCCAGGCGGCAAGCGTGCCGAGCACTACGCCTAATATGCCGCCGCTGACGCTGATGATTATGGCTTCGATGAGGAATTGGGAGAGGATATCGATGCCGCGCGCTCCGATGGCCATACGCAAGCCTATCTCGCGTGTGCGCTCGGTGACCGATACATACATGATGTTCATGATGCCGATACCGCCTACGAGCAATGATATGCCGGCTATGCAGGCGAGGAGGATGGTCATCATGTCGCTTGTGGAGTTCATCATTTGGCTGAGTTCCTGCTGTGAGCGTATCTCGAAGTCGGAGTCGGCCGTTGGGAGGATCTTGTGGCGCTCGCGCAGCAGGTCGGTCATCTGCTCGATGGTCTGCTCGGTCTGTGCCTCGTCGGTGGCGCTGGCGAAGATGCCCTGTATGTAGTCGATGGCGAGGATGCGTTTCATTACGGATGTGTAGGGGGCGAGTACGATGTCGTCCTGATCCTGACCCATGGAGTTGGTGCCTTTGGATTCGAGCACACCCACTACGGTGAAGGGTATCTTGCCGAAGCGGACTACGCGCCCTATGGGATCGCTGCCGTCGGGGAAGAGGTTATCGACCACGGTCTTGCCGAGTACGCATACTTTGGCGGCGGATTTGATGTCGTGGTCGGTAAACATGGTGCCGTCCTTGACTTTGAATTTGCGTATGTCGAGGTATTCGGGGGTGATACCCTGGATCTGTGTCGGGTAGTTGTTGTTGCCGTTGACCATCTGTCCGGAGCTGCTTACGGTGGGTGATACGGCGGCTACTCCGGGGAGATCTTTGAGAGCGAGGTAGTCGGATTCTTTTAGGGTCTGCATATCGTCGGAGTTCTGGCGTACGCCTCCGCGCTGCATGTTGCCGGGATGGATCATGATCATGTTGGATCCCATTTCGGATATCTGGTCGCGTATGCTCATCTTGGATCCCTGACCTATAGCGAGCATAGTGATTACGGAGGCGACACCGATGATGATGCCGAGCATGGTGAGGAAGCATCTCAGCTTGTTGTTGTTGAGTGCTTTGATTGCTATCTTGAGGAGGTTGATGAATTTCATGTCAGTCGGTCTCTTTGGGTAGGTTCTCGTAAGCGAGTCGGGCGGAGAGAGGTGAGGGGTTGAGGGTGTCGGATACTACTTTTCCGTCGCGCAGCACGATGTTGCGCGAGGAGTAGCCGGCGAGTTCGGGATTGTGGGTCACGAATACGATAGTGCGTCCGCGTGCGTGAAATTCCTGAAAGAGGGTAAGGATGCTGAATGAGGTGCGTGTGTCGAGGTTGCCGGTGGCTTCGTCGGCGAGGATTAGCACGGGGTCATTGACGAGTGCGCGGGCTATGGCTACGCGCTGCTGCTGTCCGCCCGACATCTGGTTGCTTTTATGATTGAGGCGTGAGCCGAGCTCTACGGCTTCGAGTGCGGCTATGGCGCGCCGACGGCGCTCTTTTGCGTCGATGGCCGAGTTGTAGAGCAGTGGCAGTTCTACGTTTTCGATGGCTGTGGTCTTGGGCAGCAGATTGTAGTTCTGAAACACGAATCCGATCTTGCGGTTGCGGGTCACGGCGCGCTGGTTTTTGCTCATTTTCTGTACGGATACGCCGTCGAGGATGTACTGGCCCGATGTGGGGGTGTCGAGACATCCGAGTATGTTGAGGAGTGTGGATTTTCCGGAGCCCGATGTACCCATGATGGTGACGAATTCGCCTTCGTGGATGGTGAATGATACGCCGCGTAGGGCTTTGACGGTCTCGTCGCCTACGATGAATTCACGGCGCAGGCGGTCGACTTTGATTATCTCTTTGCGGCTCATTTGGCGGAGGCTTTGGCTTTGTTGTTGCTTCGTGGGGGCTGTGGCGCGAATGGTGAGCGGGCCGCGCTTCGGCCGGGGTCGGCGCTGTCGGTCTCGTCGTAGCCGAGGGCTACCGTTTCGCCGGCCGACAGGCCGGCAGTGACGAGAGTGTTGATGCCGTTGGACTGACCCAGGGTGACAGCGCGCGGCACGAGGCGGTTGCCGTCGACGATCCATACGTATTGGCCATCGTCGGTCGGACTACCGTCGGGTTGGGGCAGATCCTTGGCCTCGGGGTCGGCCTGCGGCTCGAATGTGAGGGCTTTGGCGGGAAGGAGAAGTCCGCTTTCGCGCAGGGTATAGATGGTGATGTTGGCTGTGAGGCCGGGTATGAGTTTATGGTCGGGGTTATCGGTGGAGATGATTACTTCGTAGGTGACTACGTTGCTCTCGGTAGTGGGGCTGAGACGTACTTGTGTGACTTCCCCGTGGAATGTGAGTTCGGGATAGGCGTCGACGGAGAAGGTGGCCTCCTGACCTACCTTGACCTGGCCGATGTCGGCTTCGTCTACGTTGGCCACTACTTGCATGTGGTCGAGGTCGGCGATGGTGTAGAGGTTGGCTACGCTCATGTTGGATACCACTGTCTGGCCCACTTCCACGTCGCGCGATATCACGATGCCGTCGATGGGGGAGTAGATTTCTGCGTAGTTGAGATTTTTGGCGGCACGCACTTTATCGGCAAGGGCTTTGTCGTAGGCCTGGCGCGACACCTTGAGCTCTTTCTCGGAGGTCTGGAATTCGTATTGGCTGATGAGCTGACGGTCGTAGAGGGCTTTGTCGCGGTTGTAGTTGATCAGGTTGTAGTCGTAGGTGGCTTTGGCCGATGCTACGTTGGCTTCGGCACTCTGTACTTCGCTCTGTAGCACTGTCTTTTCGAGTTCGGCGATGAGCTCGCCTTTCTTTACCTGAGAGTTGAAGTCGGCATAGAGGTTGCTGATGATGCCTGTGACTTGAGTGCCGACGTCGACCTGAGTGACTGATTCGAGTGTACCTGTGGCGGTGACGGTCTCGCTGAGTTCACCGGTAGCTACGGTATATGTGTCGAGAGAGGTCTTGGGTTTGTCGGCGCAGGAATAGAGTATGCAGCCTATTAGAGCGGGGAGGGCTATACGGGATATGCGTTTCATTGGTGGAGGGGATATGTGGCGTGGTTAGTTGAGAGTGACGTTGGCGGTACGGTAGTATTCTATCATTTTTTTGCCTAATATGGTCATGTATTTGGCTTGGAGAAGGGTGTGGCGGGCTTCGGTGAGGGCGGAGTGGGAGGATAGGAGTTCGAGGGGATTGATGTATCCGATGCGGAATCTCTCGTTGGTAAGTTCGTCGGTGAGTTGGGCGGATTCGAGTTGCTGCAGAGCGGCTTCATATCTGGCTTGTGCGGAGCGGGTGTCGATATACCAGTTTTCGATGAGTTGCGAGAGTGTGATGAGTCGCTTGTCGGCGTCGAGGCTGCTGTTGAGCTGCTGCACTCGGGCTTTGGCTACGGCCGACCGGGTCTTGCGCTGGTCGAGTATGGGTATGGATAGGGTGAGCCCGATCTGCTCGTTCCAGCTCTGCTTGAGGGAGGAGCCGAATGCTGATCCGGGGGCATAGTAGCCGGTGCCTACTCCTGCGCTGAGCGATATTTTGGGCGAATGGCCCGCACGCGCTACCTTGGCATCGAGGGCGGCTGCTTCCTGCGACAGCCGCAGGCTTTCGAGCTGGAGATCAAGGCCGCAGGCAAGATCATAGCTTTCTTCCATCGGAGGCAGAGGGTCGAGCACCTGCTGTGTGGTCCAGACTACTGCGGCCGGGGTGATGTCGGATTCGAGTCCGAGCTCGAGGAGCTGCTTGAGTTCCATGCGTCGGGCGTCGTAGGTGGCGCGGGCGTTGACGAGATTGTAGCGGTCCTGCTCGTATTGCGACTGGAGCTGTGCGTAGTCGACCCGCGACATTTTGCCGGCTTCCATCAGTGCATGGGCGCGCTTGGCTGTAGCTTCGCTGAGTGCCGCCGCGCTCGTATTGATCTCGATAGTCTCTTTAGCGTATAGGAGATTGAGGTAGATCTGAAGGAGGTCGGTCTCGAGGGTGCGTATATAGTCGCGTGTGGCGAGCCGCGACTGTTCGAGAGAGATCTGCCGGATCTTGATGTTGTCGGAGCGTACGCCGCCGTCCCATACGGTCCAGGAGCCGTTGAGCCCGTAGCTGCTTGCGTAAGCGTTGCGATTGCCTCCACTCCAGGGAGTGTTGGTGTAGCCGTGGGTGGTGGCGAAGTCGAGTGTGGGCTGCCACTGGCCTTTGGCGGCATCAAGATCGGCTTCGGCCGTCTGCTCGGCTAAAATGGATTTCTGCAGGGTGATGTTGTGCTCACGAGCATAGTCGACACAGTCGGTATATGTCCATTCCTGACTTCTGCCGGAGATTATGGCCGTCAGGGCGATCGAGAGTGCGATGATGTGACTTTTCATTTTGTAAGAACGCGTTTTGGAGCGAACTTACGTATAATGCGCGTATATACAAATTCTATTCAGCCAATCGGCCTTAAAATCCAACGAAACGGAATCACTGATTGTGGCTGCCTCCGATAGTGCGGTTGCTGAGATATTGCTGCAGGGCGGCACGGTAGCTGTCGCTTACCGGGAGCGATGTGTCGTCGGCTACCGTGATATGGCTCCGCTCGATCTGCCTGACGTTGTCCAGATTGACAATGTAAGAGCGGTGGATTTGCAGGAATTCGGGCCCGAGATGCCTCCTGATGGCAGCGAATGAGCTCAGGGTGACCAACGGGGTGGGCTGTGTGCGGAGATAGACCTGCAGATATTCGCCGAACCCCTTGATATAGTAGATGTCGGCTTGATCGACTTTGATATATCGGGTATCGGTCTTGATAAACAGGTTGGCCGAAGGCTCCGGCGAGGGGGCTTCCCGGAGTCGTGCCTGCTCCAGAGCGCGGCCGGCGGCCTGCTGAAAAGATACGAATGAGTAGGGCTTGAGCAGATAATCTACTGCGTGCAGCCGATAACTGTCTACGGCATGATTATCGTAAGCCGTGGTGAATACGACCATAGGGGGCGATGTGAGGCCGGCCACGAAATCCATACCGTTGAGATCGGGCATCTCGATATCGGTGAATATGAGATCGACCTGATGGAAGGATAGATATTCGAGCGCGGATATGGGATTGTCGAAGGCCATGAGCAGATCGATGTACGGTACTTTCATGGCATAGGCGCGTAGCTTTTCGAGCGCTATCGGCTCATCGTCAATCACAATGGTTTTCAGCTTCATGTATGGGGATGGTGAGGTGTGCGGTGTATGATTGGGGTGTCTCTGTGATATCAAGTAGGGCCCGGCTGCCGTAGATCAGATCAAGCCGCTGGCGTATGTTGGTGAGGCCGATTCCTGAGGCGGAGTGTAGGGGCGGCTCCTGCGGGCGGCTGTTGATAATGCTGAAGTCGAGCGTGTCGCCTTCGATGCTAAGTGATATCGCTACGAATGAGTTGCGGCGGTAGCTGATGCCGTGCTTGAAAGCATTTTCGATGAATACGAGAAAGAGCAGTGGTGGAAGCTCGATGTGGCGCAGGATGTCGCCTTCGGGGAGTCTGGCCGAGATCTCGACTCTCTCGCGGGGGTAGCGGCGACGCATGATGCTGAGATATGTGCTGATAAATTCCACTTCCTTATCAAGGGTAGTGGTGGCGCGCGAACTGTCGTAGAGCATATACCGCATCAGGTGCGACATATCGATCACCATCTGCTGCGCGCCTTCGGCGTCGATTTCGATCATTCCATGAATATTGTTGAGCATATTCATATAGAAGTGTGGATTGATCTGCGCCTTGAGATACGATAGTTCGCTCTGGGCATTGGCTTTGAGGAGGCGCTCGCGGTCCAGACGGTCGTAGTAGCGTTGGAATGCGAGTGATATGGCTATATTGCCGCCGATCACGAGCACGTCGTATATAAAATCGAGCAGCAGGGGGAGGGGAAAGAGCCGTTTGGGGGGCTCGAACGGTAGCGGATCGGGAAGCCGGTGGCGAATTATCGATTCATGCCAGGAAAACTCCAG
>JAIDTT010000065.1 GCA_029060545.1 Paramuribaculum sp.
GGCATGGTCGATGGTGTGCGCCTGTGGTTGAGATGGGGAACGAGGGGGCGCGGTGTGTAGCCTCCGTCGACGACGAGTGATCCGAAGTTGGATATGGTGTGTCGGTAGAGGAGGTATTTCTCAAGGTAGTACCTTACGTTGTGGTCGCCTTGCTCGAGTATTATCATGGGGCGTGCTCCGCCTCTCTGGCGCCACAGCTCGAGGTTGGAGAAGAGGCGTCGGAGTTCGGGTGGCAGGGGCTCGCCGAGGAATTGGCGGAAATGGTAGGTGTGGGGCATAGTATTTTTGGATGCACAATGCACAATGCACGATGCACGATTGATTATTAAGATTTTGAGGGTGGCGGAGGCAGGCGCTACGCGCTGTAGGCTCCGATCCCGGCTAACGCTATACGTTGGTTGGATTTTTGGTTTGTGGGGACAAAGTTAAGGCCGGTTTTGGCCGGCCTAACACATATTTTTAAAAAAAATTTCAAGGTGGAGGGGGAAATTACAGTTTCATGAGGGAGGAACCGGTATCGGAATTATTAAGATTGCGACGCGCGGTGCGGAATATGGAGCCGAAATCGGCGGCGTAGCTGACTGACAGGACGACCATGTTGCCGTTGTTCTTAATATAACGCTCGCGATATGCCGGATTGACCGGAGAGTAATCCCACGACGGGTAGCGCGTACCTTTAGTATCAAACATATACATCCAACTTGCTGTGACGGTCCAATGCTTATCGGGCTGCCATTCAAACTGCAAGGTGTCGCCATTTTCTTCTTTTCCGACATAATGACCGCTCAGATATTTACCCGGCAGTTTGCGCCAATAAGAAATGGTATATGGGCCTTTGTTCCACCAAATCATAAGACTGCCGCTGAGGGAGGTCAGTCGATAGGTATTGACCACGCCGGCCGTACGGTAATGTGTCAGGTCCACAAACAGATTGGCGCCGAATCCATAAATGTCGCTGAGGCGCAAGGACAGATAGTTGCTAAACATATGATTGTACTTAGCATTGACGGATTGCGACAAAAACATACCATTGCCCAAGTAACTGATATCGCTGATCACACTATTGACGGTATTATTGTAATAAGACTGGAATGATGCCTGAAACTTCCTGCTTGAGTAGGAGACGCCTAAACTATACGAAAAATTCTGTGATGCTTTTAGATTGGCATTACCATTTGAAGTGAGATATGGGGAGACCTGCTGCGAATAATCGGTAAGTGAACTCAGACTCGGAATCGAGGGTGTATATCGGAAGGAGCCCTGCATGCTCCAGCGATCATTGATATTCCATGATACCTGAGCGCTTGAAAGATTTCTGATAAACGTGCGCTCGTTAAGGTCATTGTCGATCCAATACAATTTGGCGCCGGTCGACAACGCGAAATAAAATTTGCCCACGCGCTGTCCGAGACGGGCATAGACATAATTATTATTCTCTTTAAGCACCGGCTTATAGTCGGATGACAGATAAGTGTTAATACTATGAGATACGGTATTCTGGAAGCCGGCGGACAAAGAGGTCTTATCGGTGAACGTGTGGATATAGCTTACTTCGGATATGAGAGACCGACGACGGCTATCCACATTCATTATATAGGAATCTTCTCTTCCATCGGAAAATATATAATTGTTGTCGCGCCGATAGTCGTTTGTACTCAGGGTACCCACGACCTGTACCTCCATGGTATTCTTTTCGTTGAAATCTCTGCGCAGAAACAGATCGAGCGAGGGAGCAAAGCCTCGATCCTTAGTAATATTATTATTATCGTATTCACCAAGTTGGGAATCAATCGTATGCGCTATGGCGCGACTCTTCCTGAAGATAGGTGCGGCATTGAACCTCGCGGAAAACAGGGTGTTGGCCGCGGGACTATAGTCATATTTGAGGCTCAGCGCATGGCGGTGATAATAGAATGGATTACGGTCGTGCACTTCAAGATCGGTACGAAAATCATCTCCTATATAACTTTGAACAGTATTGTCGTAGACCTTCTGATAGTTTCGCCACGACGGCACATATTGAAACGACCACTGCGAAGCCCCCTGGTGGTAAGAAGCGTTGATATTGGCATCTACAAAAGCCGTATTGACAGCACTCCGACCCCAAGCATATATCCGGCCACCGTCGTCGCGCTTTTTCAGCGTGATATTGAGGAATCCCGAACTACCAGAAGCGGCGTATCTTGCGGGGGTAAATCTCGAATATTCGATCTTTTCGATATCCTTAGGCTGCAATGCATTGACCTCATCAATAGACGACGGGACACCGTTGATGAGAATAACCGGAGTACCTCTATCTACTGAAATACTGCGGTTGACAGGATCAGCCAATAGTCCTGCGAGGGGGAGCTTCATAAAGAGGCTCAATGAGGTAGCGGATGCACGCACGTCGGCTGCAGAAGGATAGACGATAGTACGTCCGTCGGAATTAATTACCGTATTACCAGTCACAGTCACCTCACTGAGCGCGATACCCTCGTCGAGATATATTGCGCCAAGATTTAGATTTTTTGCTCCTGACTCTATTATGATAGTGGTAGCAGAGAATCCGGTCATCGAAATTTCAAGGCTCAATGCTGATTTAACATCGGTCTCTAAGGAGAAGGCACCCTCGGCATTGGCTGTTGTAGCAGCTAAAATAGTGTCGGCAGTAAAGAGCCGGCAATTGGCACCGATGACGGCAGTTGAATCGGCCGAAGAGAGGGCTAAGCCTTGTATTGTTCTGGCATTCATCGCGGCGAAATTGCAGATGAACGAAAATAGTATGATGGTGAAACGGGACATATAGTGAGTGGGGGTAATGATTGGTTTAATGGGCTGTATTGATTGTGCGCTAAGGACTATTTGAAGGCGCTTATGGGGCCGTTGATCATCAGAGTGGCTGATTTGCCATCGACACTCATACCGAACCCTATATCGATGTTTTTTCCGTTATTATATACCGTAATCCTATAATTTTTACGGCCACCTTTGATCCTTTCCGAATAATTTGCTGATTTTTGTGAATCTGCTTGTAAGGCATCCAACACTTGTTTCACAATCGTCGGGTTATTCGATACTTTGAAGGTACGATAGGATTCTTTCTGATCTCTGTAAATATATATCTCTACCGTCTTATCATTATTGTAGCGGCCATCGAAAAACTGCTCGACGCTTAGATTCGGAGGGGTGGCATACGCTATCAATGCTATCAGGATAACGGATAGGGTTAATAAAAATCTCTTCATAATTCGTGATATTTAGAGTTAATAAAGTTTGTGAAATCTTTAATCATCTGCTTGTCGCGAGCCTCGATCTCTGCCATCTCTTTCATAAATTCCTGAGACTCCTTTATGGCGGCCTCGGCCTGACGACGGGCTTCTTCTTCGCTAAGACGTCGGCCGTGGGAGTAGGCTATATAATAGGTGCCGTCGGAATCCGCTGCCGATTTGGAGGAATTAATGAACAGGGGTATACCGATGCCAAGCAGGAGGGCTACAGAAGCAGCAATGCCGAAATAAAGGCGGTAGCTTTTGGGCTTTATCCGGGCGACAGAAGGCTCTATCATCATGAGGGTACGTACATCATCGATCAGGGGCGACCGGTGTTCGGAGTGCAACAGGACGTATTGCAACTCGGTCTCCTCGAAAACGGAAAGACGGCAATCCAAGTACATCCGGCAGAGGGCTTCCGTCTCTTGTAATGTAAGGTTATGGTCTGTATCTTTCATTTGTTCAAATTATTGTAGTTATCACGTATTTTCTTTCGCGCACGGCTCATACTCATTCTCACTGCTTCTACTGTAATTCCGAGCCGGGAGGCTATCTCTTCATATTCCATCCCTTCGTGGACGATGCATGAGTAGATCTGTATTTGCCTGCGGGTAAGTCCGTCGGACAGGTGTCGTTCAAACTTATCCAAGTCTTCAATATTGTCGGGGGCTACGCTAACGGTATCTTTGACGGTATCGATGTGAACGAGGCCACGAGTCATCCTGAGCCGATCGATACAAAGATGCCGCAATACAGCAAACAGCTTGCCCCGCGCTTCGGCATCGGTATCGACTGATCCCGACTTCCAAAGATTGATATAGGTATCCTGCACGGCGTCACGGGCATCCTCATCATTTTTGAGGAGTGCGAGCGCACTCAGATGCAATTTGTCGCGGAGTGCCAGAAACGCGTATGTCAGTCTATCTTTTTTCATCGCTTATAATATATATACGAAAAAAGGGGCAAAACGTAACAGCTGAAGCAAAAAATTTTTTTTGATACGCGTGATGACCTTATCCAAATAAGGCTTATCTTTGCATTATCATTTTGACAAAATTATCACATAAAAATATAAACCCATGAAGAATTATCCCAAAATTGGTATCCGCCCCACTATAGACGGCCGTCAGGGCGGTGTTCGTGAAAGTCTTGAAGATAAGACGATGAATCTTGCCAAGGCTGTGGCCGACCTCATCTCGACAAATCTCCACTACCCCGACGGCACCCCGGTAGAGTGCGTTATCGCTGACTCTACGATAGGCCGCGTGGCAGAAGCAGCGGCTTGCGCCGAGAAGTTTGAGCGCGAAGGTGTAGGAGCGACTATCACGGTGACCTCCTGCTGGTGCTACGGCTCCGAGACTATGGATATGAATCCCTATTGGCCCAAGGCTGTATGGGGCTTCAACGGCACAGAGCGCCCCGGTGCCGTATATCTGGCCGCTGTGCTGGCATCACACGCCCAGAAGGGTCTGCCTGCATTCGGTATCTATGGACACGATGTACAGGATCTCGACGACAATACTATCCCGGCCGACGTGGCCGAGAAGCTGCTCCGCTTCACCCGCGGCGCCGTAGCCACAGCCTGCATGCGCGGAAAGAGCTATCTCTCGATCGGCAGTATGTGTATGGGTATCGCCGGCTCTATCGTGAATCCCGACTTCTTCCAGGAATATCTCGGTATGCGCAATGAAAGCGTAGACGAGACCGAAATCCTGCGCCGTATGGATGAGGGTATTTTCGATCACAAGGAGTTTGCCAAGGCTATGGCATGGACAGAAGCCAACTGCAAACCGAACGAGGGCGATGACTTCAAAAACCGTCCAGAAAAGCGCAAGAACCGTCAGCAGAAGGATGCCGACTGGGAGTTTATCGTGAAGATGACACTTATCGTACGCGACCTCATGACGGGCAATCCCCGACTGAAGGAGATGGGATTCAAGGAGGAGGCTCTCGGTCACAATGCAATAGCAGGCGGTTTCCAGGGTCAGCGCCAATGGACTGACTGGAAGCCCAACGGCGACTTCACCGAGGCGCTGCTCAACACCTCATTTGACTGGAACGGCATCCGTGAGGCATTCGTGCTTGCCACGGAAAACGATGCTCTCAACGGAGTGGCAATGCTATTCGGCCATCTGCTGACAGGCCGTGGCCAGATGTTCTCCGACGTACGTACGTACTGGAGCCCCGAAGCCGTAAAACGTGTCACCGGCAAAGAACTCACCGGCCTCGCATCCAACGGTGTGATCCACCTTATCAACTCCGGTGCAACTACTCTCGACGCCACAGGCGGAGCCGTAGACGCAGAAGGCAATCCGGTGATGAAACCGTCGTGGGAGCTTACTGAAGCTGATGTAAAGGCTTGCCTCAAGGCTACTACGTGGTATCCAGCTGACCGCGACTACTTCCGTGGCGGCGGCTTCTCGAGCAACTTCCTCTCGCGCGGCGGTATGCCCGTGACGATGTCGCGTCTGAACCTCGTGAAAGGCCTCGGTCCGGTACTTCAGATCGCAGAAGGCTGGACTGTAGATCTGGATCCGGAAGTGAACAAAATACTTGACCGTCGCACCGACCCGACCTGGCCTACCACATGGTTCGCTCCCCGTCTGATGCCTGAGCGCGCGCCTTTCAAGGATGTGTATTCGGTGATGAACTGCTGGGGTGCCAATCACGGAGCTATCTCATACGGCCATATCGGTGCCGACCTGATCACCCTCGCCTCGATACTCCGCATTCCGGTGTGCATGCACAATGTACCCGAAGCTGACATTTTCCGTCCTGCCGCATGGAACGCCTTCGGTATGGATAAGGAGGGTGCCGACTACCGCGCATGTCAGAACTACGGACCTATATACAAATAAGTCCTATGGCAAAGATATCGCAAATTGAAGAATTCGTAGCCCAGGCGCGCCGAGTAGGCGCCGCCGGGCTTACTATATGCTCAAGCGGCAATCTGTCGTGGCGTGTGCCCGATTCGGACGAAGTACTGCTCTCCGGGACCGGTTCGTGGGTACCCGAACTTACGGCTGACCGCGTATCGGTGTGCCGCCTGTCGACCGGCGAAATCCTTAATGGCGTAAAGCCTTCGATGGAATCGGTATTCCACATGGGTGTGATGCGCCAGCGTCCCGACGTGAATGTGGTGCTGCACTTCCAGTCGCCTTACGCTACGGCTGTGGCCTGTATGGCCGACGCTCCCCACAATCTGAATTTCACTGCCGAAATGGCTCTCCATGTGGGTGAGGAGATTCCTCATATCCCCTATTTCCGTCCCGGCTCGCCGGAACTGGCACAGCACGTGGTAGAGGCTCTCACTGACCACAACTCGGCGATGCTCCATAAGCACGGACAGGTGGTGTGCGGTGCGTCGTATGATCAGGCTTTCGAACGCGCGATGTTTTTCGAGATGGGTTGCCGTATAGCCGTGATGTGCGGTAAGAATGTGGATCCGCTCACTCCGGCTGAAATAGCTGACCTCGAATCGTATTTCCTGGGGAAGGAGGGAAAATGAGCGCCCGCGATGCCTACATAGCCGCTGACTTCGGCGGCGGTTCGGGCCGCGTGATGGCCGGCACCGCAGATGCCGACGGAAATATAGAGCTCAATCAGATTCACCGGTTTGCGAACCGACAGGTGAAGCTCGGCCGACACGTGTACTGGGATTTACCCTCACTCTTCGCCGAGATGATAGAGGGGCTGCGTATGGCTGTGGCCGAGGGGTATCATATCAGGAGTATCGGTATCGATTCGTGGGGTGTGGACTTCGGTCTGCTCGACCGTGAAGGAGAACTTCTTCAATTACCGGTTTGCTACCGCGATGAGGTGTCGACCACCGGAGCAGCCGAAGAGTATTTCGCCGCAAGATCTAAGCCGGATCACTATGCTGAGGCCGGAATCCAGATTATGGATATCAACTCGCTATACAGGCTGGCACGACTTGCCAAGCGGTCAGAACTTATGGATGCAGCCGGAGCTGTGCTGTTTTTTCCCGATCTGATGAGCTACTTCCTCACGGGTAATATTAATGTGGAATACACGATTGCCACCACATCGGAACTTATCGACGCGCGCACCCGCGACTGGAACTACCGTGTGATCGATTCGGCCGGTCTGCCCCGCCGACTTTTCGGTCCGATCGTGGAACCAGGCACGATACGTGGATGGCTTACCGAGGAGATTCGTCGCCATATCGGTGTGGACTACGAGATACCGGTAGTGGCAGTGGCGAGCCATGACACCGCCAGTGCCGCAGCGGTGTGCCCGTCATTCGACGAAGGCGCCACTGCCTTCCTCAGTTCAGGTACGTGGTCGCTCTTAGGAGTCACCATCGACGAGCCGATTCTCACGGAGCAGGCGCGCATGGAAGGATTCACCAACGAGGGTGCCACCGACCACCGCATAACGTTTCTTCAAAATATCACCGGTCTATGGATACTTCAGAATCTCGTGGCCGACTGGGAGCACGCCGGAATACCGGCGGACTATCCCACGCTGATAGCGCAGGCCGAGGCTTCGACATATAAAGATACAGTAGATGTGGACTCTCCGCGCCTCGCCCGCTCCGGTATCAATATGGAAGCGGAAATCCGCAGGCTGCTCTCCGAGCAGGGAGCTCCCGCGCCTGACGGTGAGGGCGACATAGTGCGCTGCGTGCTGCTCTCGCTGGCGCGCCGCTACGCCCGAGCCATAAAGGGCCTTGACGCCATACTTCCCCGCCCCGTGGAGCGTCTGCGCATCATCGGCGGCGGCAGCAAAAACAATCTGTTGAACAAACTCACTGCCCAGTCAACAGGACTTAATGTGGAAGCCGGGCCTGCGGAAGCAACCGCTCTCGGCAATATCAAAATGCAAATACAAGCCTTAAAGCCATGACAACCAATCCCCGCCGACTTGTAGAGCGCCGCTATCTGGTGCCGTTTATCCTTATCACCTCACTCTTCGCCCTGTGGGGCTTTGCCAACGACATCACCAATCCGCTGGTGGCTGCGTTCAAGGATATAATGAACATATCCACGGCGCAGGCATCGATGGTGCAGTTTGCCTTCTACGGCGGTTACGCGACTATGGCTCTGCCGGCAGCACTCTTTATCCGGCGCTACAGCTACAAGAGCGGTATACTGCTCGGTCTTGGTCTGTATGCAGTAGGTGCATTCCTCTTTATTCCGGCAGCGGCATTCGAGCAGTTCTCATTTTTCTGCATATCGCTTTATGTGCTTACGTTCGGTCTGGCGTTTCTTGAGACTACAGCCAACCCCTACATACTGTCGCTCGGCAGCAAGGAGACATCAACTCGCCGACTCAATTTCGCTCAGGCTTTCAATCCTGTAGGGTCGCTCACGGGTATGGGTGTGGCTTCGTTTATCATCCTGCCCAATCTTATCTCCGACGAGCGCGATGCTTCCGGACAACTCATACACACCACACTCACGTCGGCGGAAAGGGCTCACGATCTCGCCGTGATCCGCGACCCATACGTTGCAATAGGACTTGTGGTGCTGATTATGTTCATCATCATAGCCATAGCCAAAATGCCACGCGTGCAGAATGATGAGAACAAGATCGACTTCAGACATACACTCGCCCGCCTGTGGCAAAACAAGCCATATCGGTGGGGTGTAGTGGCGCAGGTATTCTATGTAGCTGCGCAGATTATGGTGTGGACATTCATCATCCAATATGCCGACGCGCTCGGTATCTCCAAGGCTACAGCTCAAACATATAATATCATAGCGATGGGACTGGCTCTCAGCTTCCGATTCATCGGCACATATCTGATGAAGTATATTCGCCCGGCCCGGCTGCTGACAGCGTTCGGCATCGGCGCGATGGGGTGTACGGCAGCCACTATACTGATACACGGCATTGCAGGTCTGTATTTTCTTGTGGCGATAAGCGCCTTTATGTCGATCATGTTTCCAAGCATCTATGGTATCGCGCTTGAAAAAGTAGAGGAGACCGATACTTCGCTCGGCGCGGCATTCCTTGTGATGGCAATCGTGGGCGGAGCTCTGATGCCCCCGTTGCAGGGTATGATCATCGACTGCGGCACTATCGGTTGGCTTCCGGCAGTGAATGTGTCGTTTGTGCTTCCGCTGGGGTGCTTCACCATCGTGACGCTCTACGCGCTCTACATTCTGCGCCGACGCCGTAACTTAAAATAAGATAGCCGATAAGGATTTATGCCACAACGTTCGGCATTTTGGGATAATTTTATTAACTTTGTGGCCAAATAAACTAACCGTTCACATAATTTAAAACTATAATCATATGAGTTTCAACATCATTGTACTCGCAAAGCAGGTGCCCGACACCCGCAATGTGGGTAAAGATGCAATGAAAGCGGACGGCACCATCAACCGCGCTGCCCTTCCCGCCATCTTCAACCCCGAAGATCTCAATGCTCTCGAGCAGGCTCTTCGCATCAAAGAAGCCAATCCCGGCACTACCGTCACCGTGCTTACGATGGGTCTCCCCCGTGCATCGGAAGTGATCCGCGAGGCTATGTACCGCGGAGCAGACGCCGGCATTGTGCTCACCGACCGAGTACTCGGCGGCGCAGACACCCTGGCCACATCTTACTCTCTGGCACAGGCAGTAAAAAAATTCGGCAACTATGACCTGATCCTCGGTGGTCGTCAGGCTATCGACGGTGATACCGCTCAGGTAGGTCCGCAGATCGCAGAAAAGCTCGGTCTGCCTCAGGTGACTTACGCAGAGGAAATCGTAGACATCACTCCGAAAGATATCACAGTGAAACGCCGTCTAGAGAATGGTATCGAGACTGTGAAGGCTCCCCTGCCATGCGTAGTGACCGTGAACGGTAGCGCAGCAGAATGTCGCCCGCGCAACGCTATGCTTCTGCAGAAATACAAATATGCGGCTTCCACTTCCGAGCAGAACGCTCTCGACGAGACACGCAAGTCACTCATCGAAAAGCGTCCTTATCTGAATATCGCAGAGTGGAGCGCAGCTTTCGTGGAGGCAGATCCCGAGCAGATCGGTCTGCCCGGCTCCCCCACCAAGGTGAAATCGATTGAAAACGTAGTATTCACAGCTAAGGAAAGTCGCCGAATCGAAAACAACGACGAACAGCTCGAGCAGCTCGTGAAGGAACTTATCGCCAACCACACCATCGGCTGATACTTCGCTTTATTCCATCAACATCACAATCCACTCAGATATGAAAGATCAAAACAACCTCATAGTATATTGCGAGTTTGATGAAGGCAAAGTAGCCGACGTCAGCCTCGAACTCCTCACCAAAGGCCGCGAACTGGCAACGAAGCTCGGTGTGAATCTCGAAGCGGTAGTTGTAGGCGACAACCTCGAAGGTATCGAAAAACAGCTCTTCCCCTATGGTGTAGACAAAGTATATAAGGTAGCTGACAAACGCCTCTATCCTTATACCTCCAATCCCCACGCTGCTGTGCTTATCAATCTCTTCAAGGAGATCAAGCCTCAGATCTGCCTTATGGGCGCCACCTGCATAGGCCGCGACCTTGGCCCCCGCGTATCCTCCTGCCTGCACAGCGGTCTGACCGCCGACTGTACATCACTTGAAATCGGCCCCCACACCGATCCCAAGACAGGCAAGGAATACGAGAACCTTCTCTATCAGATCCGTCCCGCATTCGGCGGCAACATCGTGGCCACGATCGTGAACCCCGAATGCCGTCCGCAGATGGCTACCGTACGTGAAGGCGTGATGAAGAAAGAGGTATTCGATCCTGAATACAAGGGCGAAGTGGTAGAACTCGATGCCTCCAAGTATGTCGCTCCCGAGGACTTCGTGGTAGAAATCCTCGACCGCCACATCGAGAAGTCGAAAGTCAATATCAAGAACTCTCCCATAATCGTAGCCGGCGGCTATGGCATGGGCTCCAAGGAAAACTTTGACCTGCTCTACAAGCTTGCCGATACTCTCGGCGCTGAAGTAGGTGCCTCGCGCGCAGCTGTCGATGCAGGCTTCTGCGAGCATGAACGTCAGATCGGTCAGACCGGTGTCACCGTGCGTCCAAAACTCTATATCGCATGCGGTATCTCCGGCCAGATCCAGCACATTGCCGGTATGCAGGACAGCTCTATCATCATCTCGATCAACAGCGATCCCGACGCTCCCATCAATACGATAGCCGACTTCGTGATCACCGGCAATGCTGAGGATGTAATTCCGAAGCTGATCAACTATTATAAAAAGAATTCCAAGTAATATCACATTCACATCTACGATATGTCGAACTTCTATAACGATAACCCCGATCTGAAGCATCACCTGAGCCATCCGCTTATGGAGAAAATCGCCGCTCTGAAAGAACGCGATTACGCAGATGCTGAAACATACGACTATGCGCCCTACGACTTCAACGACGCTATGGACTCCTATAACAAGGTGCTTGAAATCGTCGGCGATATCTGCGGCGGCGTGATCGCCGAGAATGCCGAAGGTGTAGACGCACAGGGTCCCCGCGTAGTCGACGGCCACGTTGAATACGCTGACGGCACCAAGCAGAATCTCGAACTCTGCCGCAAGGCCGGCCTGATGGGTATGGCTATGCCCCGCCGCCTCGGTGGCCTGAATTTCCCCATCACCCCCTACATCATGGCTGCCGAAATCGTGAGCCGTGCCGATACCGGTTTTGAAAACCTATGGGGTCTGCAGGACTGCGCCGAAACCATCTATGAATTTGCTGATGAAGATCAGAAGAAGCGTTTCATCCCCCGCGTATGCCAGGGTGAGACTATGTCGATGGACCTTACCGAGCCTGATGCCGGTTCCGACCTCCAGTCGGTAATGCTCAAGGCTACCGAACAGCCCGACGGCACATGGCGTCTGAACGGTGTGAAGCGATTTATCACCAACGGTGACAGCGATATTCACCTCGTACTCGCCCGCTCTGAGGATGGTACGAAGGATGGTCGCGGTCTGTCGATGTTTATCTACGACAAGCGCGATGGCGGCGTAACCGTACGCCGTATCGAAAACAAGATGGGTATCAAGGGATCGCCCACTTGCGAGCTCGTATATAAGAATGCCAAGGCTGAACTCTGCGGCTCACGCCGTCTCGGTCTTATCAAATATGTGATGGCTCTTATGAACGGTGCCCGTCTCGGTATCGCCGCCCAGAGCGTGGGTGTAAGCGAGCGCGCATACCGCGAAGCTCTCGCATACGCCAAGGACCGCAAGCAGTTTGGCAAGGCTATCATCGAATTCCCCGCTGTATACGAAATGCTGGCCGTAATGAAGGCTAAACTCGACGCATCACGCGCTCTTCTCTATGAAACAGCACGCTACGTTGACCTCTACAAGCTCTATGAGGACATCGCCAAAGAGCGCTCGCTCACTCCCGACGAACGCAAGGAGATGAAGTTCTACTCCAAGCTCGCCGATGCCTGCACTCCTCTGGCCAAAGGTCTGGGCAGCGAATACTGCAATCAGAACTGCTACGACTGTATCCAGATTCACGGTGGCTCCGGCTTCATGAAGGACTATGCCTGCGAACGCATCTACCGCGACGCCCGCATCACTTCCATCTACGAGGGTACAACCCAGCTGCAGGTAGTGGCTGCTATCCGCCACGTCACCACCGGTACTTACCTCGGCCTGATCGACAGTTACGCTCAGATTCCCGTATCGGAAGAGTTGCAGCCGCTGCGTGATGTTCTTGCCAAACTCACCGCTACCTACAAGGAATCGGTGGAGGCTGTGATGGCTGTAGGCGATACAGCGTATACCGATTTTATGGCTCGCCGTATGGTAGAGATGGCCGGATTTATCATCATGGCACACCTCGTAGTACTCGATGCCAACCGCAACGAATCGTTCAAGAAGTCGGCCCAGGTTTATGTAAACCTCGTTCAGGCAGAAGTAGCCAAGCACGCCGAATTCATCAAAGCGTTCAAGGCCGCCGAACTCGCCGACTACATGGCATAATCATTCGGCAACAATACTAATAAGGCCGCGAATCATTCAGGTTCGCGGCCTTATTATTTTGCCATTGACGCGCTTAAGGCGCGGGGTGTAGAGTATCTCTTTCGGGACTTCGGCCGACGGTAACATTTCGCGCAACTTCTCATACAGGCCTCCGATGGCCGCATCGGCTTCTACGAGCATTACGAGTTCGGCCCCCCACTTATCGCTTGGCCGTCCAAATATCACAAATGACCTGCCTTCCAATGCGGGAGCTACTTTCTTCTCTATTACCTCCGGCATCAGTTTCAGGCCACCGGAAATAACTACGTTGTCGAATCGGCCGAGCCAACGGAAATGAATCGGATCAATCAATTCAGCAATATCATTGGTAATAATGGGTGAGTATGAAGCTCCATCGGTAACGATGATCAGGCAGCCGCGGTCGTCGAGCGCGAACTCTGTGCCGGGTAAAGCTTCATATACATCACTCCCTATCCAGCGCAATGCTACATGGCTGCACGTCTCCGTCATGCCATAACTCACATACGCGCTATGGTATCCGGCAGCAAGCAATGCTGACTCAAGAGTTTCGGGGAGTGGCGAACCTCCGATAAGGAGCCTTTGGACAAGCGACAGACGCCCGCTATCCAGTAGGTAACGCAGCTGTGAGGGTACCACTGAGAGAAGTGAGACAGGTAAGCCCGTATAGGACTCGAGCGGGCGATTGGATGGGGTTTCGATATAAAGAGAAGCGCCACTGACGAGTGAGCGCACAGCCATCATCTTACCGGCAATATAGGATGCCGAAAGCGGTAGCCCAAGAATAGAGCCGGCGTCGATACCGAAATATCGACAAGTGGCGCGAGCCGACATCAGCATATCGTCGCGACTGAGGAGAATATTTTTCGGCACACCCGTTGACCCGGATGTGTGTGCGGTGATACCCGCAGAGTCGGAGTCCCACTCATTCATAAAATCTCGGAGCTCATCAGTAGCATATCCAATAAGCCGTATTGACTTCATATATCGGGAAGTGTCCATTCGCCATCGGTATTATAATAAATTCTGTCGCCCTGAAGATATACGGGAGAAGGGATATTATTGAGATAGAGATTGCCGGTACCAAGTCCCTGCACCATCGCCGGGCGTCCTTTTGCGGCTACCCACTGCGCTATGGCATTTAGTCCGATGTTGGATTCGAGAGCCGATGTAGCCCACCAGCCTATCCCGGATGCCTCGGCCAACTCAATCCAATGATCAGCACCCTCAAATCCGCCACATAGGGTAGGCTTGAGTATGACGTATCGTGGATGGATAAATTCGATCATCTGCCGACGGAGTTCCGGATCGTTCACTCCGATCAGTTCCTCATCGAGGGCAACAGGGATGGGTGAATCCTTGCATATCTTTGCCATCTGCTTCCACTGCTTCTGACGTATGGGCTGTTCAATGGAATGAATATCGAACTGCGAGAGGGACTCGAGGCGTGACAAAGCATTATCCGGAGAAAAGGCGCCATTGGCATCCAGACGAATCTCCAACCGGTCGGAAGGAAAAAGCCGACGAAGATAGCGAAGCAAGTCCAACTCCTGATTGAAATCAATGCCTCCGATTTTCAATTTGATACAACGGAAGCGGTCGGCAATCTTCTCCCTGATACGCTCGGCCATCTGCTCTTTTGTTCCCATCCAAATAAGCCCGTTGATGGGAATACCCTCACCGGTACGTGTCCAGTATGAATCCCAAGGGATACGATGTCCGCCTCCTGTAAGATCGCGGAGCGCGGTGGTCAAGCCCATACGAATCGAAGGGTAGGCATTGAGATCCGTGCCCTCCGGATCGATCAGCGCGCGAGAGAGACGCTCCTCGTAGTCGGGAACATCGTCGCAACTCAGACCCTGGAATAGACCGCACTCCCCTACACCATATATATCGGGATATGCCTCATCCCACACCTTGATAAAGTATGTAGGCTTGGTGAGCATCACCGACCGCGATGTTACAGCCGGCTGACGAAAACGTAATTCGTATTTGCTGTATGCTGCTTTCAACCCGGAAATTTATCGAACTGTCCGAAATCGGGGCGACGCTTCTCAAGGAAAGCATTCTTACCTTCCTGAGCTTCAGCCATGAGATAGTACATCAATGTGGCATCACCGGCCATTTCCATAAGACCGCGCTGACCGTCGAGCTCGGCATTTAGACCGCGCTTGATCATACGTATGGCCATCGGGCTACGCTCAAGAATAGTGTTGCACCACTCGATAGTAGTCTCTTCGAGTTTGTCGAAAGGCACTACGGTATTGATCATACCCATCTCAAGAGCCTCCTTGGCTGAATACTGACGGCAAAGGAACCAGATCTCGCGCGCCTTCTTCTGTCCGACGCATCGAGCAAGATAGGAAGAGCCGAAGCCGGCGTCGAAACTGCCGACTTTCGGACCTGTCTGACCGAAAATAGCGTTTTCGGAAGCGATGGTGAGGTCGCATACAAGCTGAAGGACATTACCACCACCAATGGCATAACCGTTGACCATAGCAATTACTGGCTTGGGAATGGATCGGATAGCCTTGTGCAAATCAAGTACATTGAGTCGGGGCACTCCCTGCTCGTCGATATATCCTCCGATACCTTTCACCGTCTGGTCGCCACCGGAGCAGAATGCCTTGTCGCCTATACCGGTGAGCACTACCACACCGATATCCGAACGCTCGCGACAGATTGACATCGCATCAAGCATCTCCTTATTGGTCTGAGGGCGGAATGCGTTGTAGACTCTCGGACGATTTATAGTAATCTTGGCTATGCCACCGAGCTGTTGGAAGAGTATGTCTTCGTATTCTTTGATTGTAGTCCAATTATTCATGATTGTATGTTGAGCAAAAGTGAAAATATTCCTTGAGAATGTCGGCCGACTCACGCGCGGGCGTATGCACCACAAGCAGTCCGGGATGTTCCTTATCGGAAGCCATCGCCGAGAATTGCGCACGCAATTCCTCTTCCGACGAAGCCTCATACACGGCGAAGCCGGCACTGTGGGCTAAGGCCATAATAGATCCGACAGGCTGCCCGCAGGCGAGGTATGTATCGAGGACAGGCATCTCAGACGTGGCCTTAATGAATCGGAAGATTCCACCACCACCATTATCGACCACGATCATCTTAAAGCGCGGCGTGATCTGCGACAGAGCAAGCGATCCGATGTCGTAGGCCGCCGAGGTGTCGCCGGAAATCAGAAGCGTGGCGTCGTGGCGGTATTCAATAGATGCACCTATTGCTGTGGCCGTGCAGCCGTCGATGCCACTCACACCTCGGTTGCAATCGCAGCGGTGAAGTTCGCGGTAGCCGAAAATCTGCCCGTAGCGTATCGGCGTACCATTGGAAAACTGCACATTCCACCTTCGAGGTATAATTTGAGTAATCACCGACAAGGCTTTGAAGTCAGACCATGGAGAGCGGTATGCGTAAGACTGTGTAAGCGATATGGCTCGATCGCGTTCCCGGCGCCAAATACGGGAGTATTCACTACTGACCTGATCGGAACACTTGGAGACTGACGCGGCAAGCTGACTGAAGAAGGCCGCCGGCTCGGTAGCAATACGCGCCGAGAGGTGCTTGAAGCAGTCGACAGTATCATCAACCATACTTACGTGCCAATGCTCCACACACTTGAGCGAACGCAGAAATTCCTTTAGATGACGCGATACCAGTGCCCCACCAACTGTGATAACCAGCTGCGGCTCAAACTCACCGATATCCGCTCCACGCACAGCGGCGAGAGTACCATCGATATTGGGAATGAACAATGGCCCGTGAAGGTTGGCAATCGTCTCAGTAAGCACGACGACGTTAGGTAACCGCGATAGCCTCCCTATCGATTCGTTGAGTTTGCGGTCGGGCGCCATGAAGCCACATACAATCATTACCCGTGAAGTAGTGGCCACTTTCAACGCCAACTCCTTTATTTGCTCGGGGGCGAGCCATGGCTGAGGGGTAACAAGGCGCAGCGGCGCCGGCCTCAGAGCATCATCTGGTATTTCCGTCAACGCACCAATCGGTACATCTATTACTATATTAATGTGTACGGGGCCCGGAGCGCCAGACGTTGCCGTAATGATGGCATCGTTGACCTGACGGCAGACAAACCATTCATCCTCATCGGATCTGACAGGCGGAAGATTATAACTCTTCTTTACGATTGAACTCATCACTCCCGGCTGTACGATGGTCTGCGAATCATCCTGACCGATCCACTGCGCCGGACGGTCGGCCGTAATCACGATCAGCGGAGTACGGCTATAATATGCCTCCGACACCGCCGGCATATATTCGAGTGCGGCCGATCCGGAGGTGCATACTAGCGCCACCGGCTCACCGGAGGCGCGGGCCATACCCAAAGCAAGGAATCCGGCCTGCCGTTCATCCGTGACGAGTTGTGTCGTCAATGCCGTATCAGAGGCTATGGCCTGCAATAAAGGTGCATTTCTACTGCCTGGCGAAACCACAACGCGACTGATATTATGAGCCGCGAGCAACTCGGCCAGACGTCGTGCCGATATATTGGATGTAGTGATCATACTTACTCACAAAGTTACGGATTTTTCCCCGTAAATCAATATTTCGGATGGTATCGCTTAAATACTGATTATTCATCAAATACGCCAAAGCGTTAAAAGTTGTTACAATGCAGTGACATTTCTTGCGCAAATACTAATCCTAACATTTTGTTACATATCTTTGCAAAACAGTTACACAATATCGCATTTCTAAGGTATTTATGAAACATTTTTACACATTAGTAGCAGCATTTGCCGTATCAGTGGTTTTCTCAGCAAATGCGCAAAGCAAACTGGATCTCCAGAGCCGTATTCAGCTTGAGGAATACAAGCAGCATCAAGCAACAGTAAACAATCAGCAGTTCGACACACAGTCCGACGGCAAACTCGTGCCGATGTCGGTGCTTCCTTCGTTCTCGTCGATGGCAGTACCCAAGAAGATGGCCTTCGTAGGACTCAACAGCGACTACACGGTAGCCGATCTTGAGGCTGCCGGATATGAAGTGCTTTCCAATGTTGGCGACATCGCCATTGTGAATGTATACCTGACCGACGTGGAGAAACTGGCCGAACTCGACGCAGTGCGTCAGATACAGCTTGGCCGCAAACTCCATAAATGCGACAATCTGGCTCGCCAGAGCGGCGGTGTGTCGGCCGTACAAGATGGCTTCGACTACGAAGGCACCACCTACCAGTATGACGGTACAGGCGTATTCACCGCCATATATGACACCGGTATCGCGCCCAATCACCTCAACTTCCTCAATGAAGACGGTACCACTCGCGTGAAGCGCTTGCTCGTATACGATGAACCTGAAGACGATGGTAATATCAATATCTCGGACTATACTCCTACAGGTATCGCAAATTTCCAGACTGAAAATGAACAGGAAACTCACGGCACCCACACCCTCGGTATTCTTGCCGGCGGCTACAAGGGAAAAGCCACTTACCGCACAGCCACCCCGAATGCTTCGTATACAGCTTTTACCGACTCCGCTACAGTCTATAACGCCAATAACCCCTTCTATGGCGTAGCCACCGGCAGTGACATTCTCATCGGTTGCGGTACATTTGAAGACGCAGCTATCGCACACGCAGCCACACAGATGGCTAAGCAGGCTTACGATTCGATTCAGCCTATCGTATTCAGCTGCTCGATCGGCGGCAACATCGGCGCACACGACGGCTCCGACTATCTTTCGAAGACTATGAGCAAACTTGCCGACGACTATAATCTGATTCCTGTATTTGCCGCAGGCAACGAAGGTGACGCAAAGATGTCGGTTCGCAAGACATTTACCTCTTTAACAGACCAACTCGTGACTTGCGCCACTCCCCTATCCGGCTACTCTCAGTGCTATTCTCTGCTCGACTTTTGGGGCGACACCCAAGAACCCTTCACCTTATCAGTTGGTGTATGTTATAAAAAGTCTCTTTTCGGTAGTTACACGAAAACCAATTTATTCACGATTAATACAGCAGATACAACAATTAACTACACATCTTCATCAAACTCGACCCTTAAAAATGCCTTTAAGTCTGCACAGGTAATTGCAATGAGTGAAGTAAACAAAGCCAATAACCGCTTCAACACACTAATGCTTTTCAATTATACACGTAATACATACTCGAACTACCTATACATAACTGTAACATACCAGTCGGGACGCACAGTGACCGGCGTAATCAACAACTACGGCGAATTCACGGCTCAGTCCAACGTATCCGGATCGGTAGATGGTACTGCAGACCTATCCATCTCCACTATGGCCTGCCACCCCGACGTGATTTCCGTAGGCGCATACAACTCCCGCGGTATGTGGTATCAGTTTGACGGCAGCATTATGGGTGCACGAAACTTTCAGGAGAATGCTGTTGCTTCCTTCTCGAGTTATGGTGAAGCCGACGACGGTCGCCAACTCCCCATCGTACTCGGTCCTGGCACCAATGTGATCTCATCCTACAGCCCCTACTATCTCTCCTATAATGCTGAGAATAATACTGACTACGAGACAACAGGGGATATGTGCGGTATGGCAGTTGATTCCGAGGGTTACAGCGACTTCTGGGGTCCGATGTCGGGTACCTCGATGGCAACTCCTTTCGTTGCCGGTACGATCGCCCTCTGGCTTCAGGCCGATCCTACTCTCGACGTAAACGACGTGAAGGAACTCATCTCCCTTACATCTACCAAGGACGACGCTACAAGTGCAGCTCCCGAGCGCAGCGGTTCAGGCCGAATCAATGCTCAGGCCGGCATCATCGAAATCATCCGCCGCAATAATCTTGCAGGTACCGTGAATATCGACTCCGATACACTTAAGCCTTTCGTAAACATAGCAGGCTCAAGCCTCAGCGTGACGGTACCCGGTGCAGCAACAGTGACCGTTGACCTTTACAATGCAATGGGTATGCAAGTAGCCTCCACCACTGCCGATACCGATGCCGTGACTTGCTCCACTGCCGGTCTCTCAACCGGAGTCTATGTGATGAAAGTGACTACTCCCGCAGGTGTATTCACCGACAAGATCGCGCTCCGATAATCTGACAGATTACGATTGATAATACAAGAGCGGATGCCTTCGGGCGTCCGCTCTGATTTTTGTTGTTGGCATACCGGGTTCCACACCTCAGTACAAAAAGAATCCGCGTATCATCGGACGATACGCGGATTCGGGTTAAAGAGAGGTATTTATGAATTATTCTTCGGTGTTCTTCTCGGCATATTCCTTGAGGAGCTTCTCCTGAACGTCGGCAGGAACAAGCTCGTAGGAGGAGAACTTCATGGTGAACGAGGAGCGTCCGCCGGTGATGGAACTGAGAGCTGTGGAGTAGCTCGACATCTCTTTCAGAGGCACTTTGGCAAAGATCTTCTCAAAACCATTTTCGCTGTTCATACCCATGATGATAGCGCGGCGTCCCTGAAGGTCGCTCATCACGTCGCCCATCACGTCGCCGGGAACCATCACCTCTACATCGTAGACGGGCTCAAGTACTTTGGGGTTGGCTGCGCGGAATGCTTCAGAGAAGGCGTTGCGGCCTGCGAGGCGGAAGGATATTTCGTTGGAGTCAACGGGGTGCATCTTTCCATCATAGATACATACGCGAACGTCGCGAGCATAAGAACCTGTAAGGGGACCCTGCTCCATGCGATCCATAAGACCTTTCACGATCGCGGGGATGAAACGTGCGTCGATGGCACCACCGACGATACAGTTGCACACTACGAGCTTGCCGCCCCATGCCAGAGGTATCTCCTGAGTATCGCGGACATTCATCTTGAATTCCTGATTGCCGAAACGATAGGTATCGGGAGCCGGCATACCTTCAGTATAAGGTTCGATGATGAGGTGAACTTCGCCGAACTGACCTGAACCGCCCGACTGCTTCTTATGACGATAGTCGGCACGAGCAGCCTTGGTGATAGTCTCGCGGTAAGGAATCTTAGGCTCTTCGAATACGATGGGTAGCTTGTCGTTGTTTTCGACACGCCATTTTAGAGTGCGGAGGTGGAATTCGCCCTGACCGGAGAGGATGGTCTGCTTGAGTTCCTTCGACTGCTCTACTTCCCATGTGGGATCTTCCTCGTGCATACGGGTGAGGATACCGGCGAGTTTCTCGGCATCGCTCTCGGTTACAGGACGGATAGCACGCTGATATTTGGGCGCGGGATACTTGATGAAGTCGAAGAGATAGTCGCAACCTTTACCGTCGAGGGTATTGCCGGTGCGTACATCCTTGAGTTTAACGGTGGCGCCTATATCGCCGGCACAAAGCTTGTCGACGGGTGTCTTGATCTGGCCACATACGCAGAATATCTGAGCGAGACGCTCCTTGGATTCACGACTCACATTGTCGAGATCGACACCGGGGGTAAGTGTACCGGACATCACCTTGAAGTAGCTTACTTCACCGATATGGGGCTCAACAGTGGTCTTGAACATAAAGATACTGAGGGGGCCGTCGCTATCGGGCTTTACTTCACGACCACGTGCATCGACGGGAGCGGGCACCTGCTCAATGAAGGGGACTACGTTGCCGAGGAATTCCATCATACGGCGTACACCCATGTCTTTGGCGGCGCTTACGCAGAATACGGGGTAGAGAGAGCGGTCGGCGATACCTTTGCGGAGACCTTCGCGCATCTCATCTTCCGTAAGATGACCCTGATCGAAGAATTTCTCCATCAGAGTCTCGTCATTTTCAGCTGCAGCCTCTACGAGGAGCTGGTGAAGTTTCTGTGCCTTCTCCATCTGGTCGGCGGGAATTTCTTCGATAGTGGGTACGCCACCGTCGGGACCCCACGAATATTTCTTCATGAGGAGGACGTCGATCATGGCGTTGAAGCCGGGGCCTGTGGCGAGAGGATACTGCACGAGCACGAGCTTGTTGCCGAATACGTCGCGCATCTGCTCGTATACATTGTCGAAATCGGCTTTTTCGCCGTCGAGCTGATTCACTGCAAAAATCACCGGCTTCTTAAGCGAGCTGGTGGTGCGGAATATATTTTGTGTGCCGACTTCCACGCCGTACTGGCCGTTGATTACGATTACGCCGGTGTCGGTGACATTAAGGGCAGTGATGGCATTGCCTACAAAGTCGTCGGCTCCAGGGCAGTCGATCACGTTGAGCTTCTTATTGAGGAACTCAGCATAGAAAACGGTTGAAAATACGGAATATCCATACTCCTTCTCAACCGGAAAATAATCGGATACGGTGTTTTTGGCTTCTACCGTACCGCGACGTTTTATAACTCCACACTCGTAAAGCATAGCTTCAGCGAGTGTGGTTTTACCCGAGCCTTTGCTACCAAGCAAGGCAATGTTTTTGATCTCATTAGTTTGATAAACTTTCATGCTATCAGAATTTTAGGTGAATAATGAATTTCTTAGCAATGCGACGCACACTGAGAGCTGGCATCGTTGAGGGCGCAAATTAGAAATAATTTTTCAAAAATTCAAGCTATGGAAATATGTTACATAACATCTTTTCTCGTCGCAGTGGCTATACGCGGAAGCAAAACGGCTCAAATTCCATAGGTTGAATTCTATTTCCAACTCTAAAGTATTTATTGTAACTTTGCAGTTCGATATTAATAAGGTCTGCAACCAATATAGCTAATGAAGCATAAATCAGAACATATTTTCGCCGTAAACCGAATAGAAATAAACCACGAACGCCCCACTGAAAAGATTGAGAAACGCGATATGCTCGTGTTGCCGACACGTGATTTCGTAATGTTTCCTGGGGTCACCTTCTCGATATCGCTCGGCCGCAAATCGTCAATCACTGCCGTAGAACGTGCTGCTGAAAATAACGAACCGGTAGTTGTGGCCTGCCAGCTTTCCCCCGAGATCGATACACCCTCGATTCCCGCCGACTTATATAATGTAGGCGTGGCAGCTACCGTAATCAAGGTGCTCGATCTGCCCGGTGGTAATAAGACTGCTATAGTATCGGGATTCGCCCGTGTACAACTTCTCGGTCCGGGCAACGATCCGCTGTCGGCCAGTGTGACCGAACTCGAAGAAGATACTCCATCGGCATCGGATAAAGATTTTGATGCGGTGGCTCAGGCAGTGCGCCAGTCGACAATGCAGCTTCTGAAGAAAGCTGACGAGGGTGAATCAGAACTCGCGATAAATCTGCGCGATATCTCCGGAAGCGCACTTATCATCAACATGGTGGCCACACACGCCCCGATAGAAACAAAGTTCAAGCAGCTGCAGCTTCTCGAGGCTCCGACAATGATGGCTCGCGCCACCCGGCTACTTGAGGCTCTGTCGGAGAAGCAGCAAGTATTTTCGTTGCTCGAATCCGTGCATGAACGTGCGAAAGCCAATATGGCCGAAAATCAAAAAGTTGCATTTCTCCAGCAGCAGATGGAAGCTATCCGACAGGAGATCTACGGCGATGAATCGGACGATGTGACTATGCTCCGCCATCGTGCCGAGTCGGCCAATCTTCCCGAATATGTAGCTAAAGCCTTCGACCGCGAAGTGGAGAAGCTCTCGCGCCTTAACCCGCAAAGCCCTGACTATGCCGTGCAGTACGGCTATCTCGATGTGTTGCTCAGTATTCCATGGTCTACCGAACCGGCTCCAACTCCTGCCTTTAAGGAGGCGGCGGAGATACTCGACACTGATCATTTCGGACTTGAGAAAGTGAAGGAGCGCATACTCGAACAACTCGCTCTGATAATTCACAGCGGAAATACCAAGTCGCCACTAATCTGTCTGGTGGGTCCTCCCGGAGTAGGCAAGACCTCCATAGGCCAGTCGATAGCGCGTGCTATGGGTCGCAAGTATCAGCGCGTATCGCTCGGCGGACTGCACGATGAGGCGGAACTCCGTGGTCACCGCCGCACCTATATCGGCGCTATGCCGGGCCGAATCATCGAAGCAGTGCGTAAGGCGGGCACCAATAATCCCCTGCTACTTCTCGACGAGATAGACAAGCTCGGTGCCGATCACAAGTCGGATCCCTCGGCTGCGCTGCTCGAAATACTTGATCCCGAGCAGAACTGCCATTTCCACGACAACTTTGTGGATATCGACTACGATCTCTCGAACGTACTCTTTATCGCTACGGCCAATACCATACAGGGGCTGTCGAAGCCGCTGCTCGACCGAATGGAGATAATAGAGCTGTCGGGATATATACTTCAGGAAAAACTTGAGATAGCAAAATCGTATCTCATACCCAAGCAATTGCGTATGGCCGGATTCAAAGAGGATGAAGTGACATTCACGCCGGAAGCCATACAGGTTATCATAGAGAATTACACTGCGGAAAGCGGAGTGCGCGGCCTTGAGAAGCAGATAGCATCAATAATCCGCAAGCTCGTGGTGCGCAAGCTGATGGGCAAGCGTATGATCCGCACTA
Source organism: Paramuribaculum sp. (assembly GCA_029060545.1). GTDB lineage: Bacteria > Bacteroidota > Bacteroidia > Bacteroidales > Muribaculaceae > Paramuribaculum. The sequence continues at coordinate 24,603 of JAIDTT010000065.1, forward strand.
TAAAGCCGACGCATATATCGGATATGCTTGGCAAACCGACCAATCTGCATCAGGATATCGACACACTGCCGATGCCCGGTGTAGCTACCGGTTTGGCATGGACTGCCGTAGGAGGCGAGACTCTCAGCATTGAATCATCACTGTCGAAAGCAAAGACACCGACGCTGACTCTTACCGGCCGGCTTGGCGACGTGATGAAAGAGTCGGCAACCATCGCACAGCAGTATTTGCGTGCGCATGCCGAAGAACTTGATATTGACCCGGAACTGTTTGAGACGCGTTCGCTGCACATCCACGTACCGGAAGGAGCGATACCGAAAGATGGTCCATCAGCCGGTATCACTATGGCTACTTCCATACTCTCGGCCATGACCTGCCGACGCGTCAAAGCCAATGTGGCGATGACGGGCGAACTGACCCTCCGCGGACGTGTGCTCCCGGTAGGCGGCATTAAGGAGAAGATTCTCGCAGCCAAGCGCCACGGTATCACTGAGCTGATACTGCCGGCTCCAAATCAGCGCGATATTGAGGAAATCCCGGCGCAGTATCTCGAAGGTCTGAATTTCCACTACATTGACTCCGTCGACAAAGTGTTTGGAATAGCTCTTGAGGAAAAAAATTAGCGTAATTATCGAAAAAATTCGTAAATTCGCCCAGTTATTATGGTTAGCAAGACGCGGGACAAGCTACTTGAAGTAGCGCGCAATCTGTTTATGGTAAAGGGTGTGGAACACACCACCATGAATGATATAGCCACTGCCTCCGAACGTGGCCGGCGCACTATCTATACCTATTTCAAGAGTAAGCGCGAGATTTATCAGGCTGTGGTGGAACGCGAATCGGAGCTTGTCATCTCACGTCTGCGCGAAGTGGTGCAGTCGTCGGTTCCGCCCGAAGAGAAGCTACGCAGTTACCTGACTATCAGGTTTGGCATACTCACACAGACGCAGACAAAGTCGCGCCAACGACCCGATCGGTACATTACCGGATTGTTTACACGCGACACCCGACGCGGCGACCGTATCTACCAGCTTGCTCTGAGCAAGGAAGCGGATATGTTTGAATCGTTGCTGCGATCTGGTATTGACTGCGGAGCCTTCCGCGCCGATCAGGCAATGCGTCTGCCTACGCTACTCAACCACACGATAATCTCCGCATCGGCGTCGAGCCCCACGCAGCTCACGATCGAGGATCAGGAGAGGATACACCGACAGCTGATTGACTTTATAGTCGACGGCATTTTGACAGATACTAATCCAAAAATCCAACAATAACCAAATCATCAATTATGAAACTACTTGAAGGAAAAACCGCCCTTATCACCGGCGCAGCCCGTGGCATCGGCAAAGCCCTTGCTCTGAAATTTGCCCAAGAGGGTGCCAATATCGCATTTACCGACCTCGTGATCGATGAAAACGGCAAGCAGACCGAGGAAGAGATCCAGGCACTCGGCGTAAAAGCCAAAGGATATGCCTCCAATGCTGCCGACTTCGCTCAGACCAAGGAAGTTGTGAAGCAGGTAATGGACGATTTCGGCCGTATAGATATTCTCGTCAACAACGCCGGAATAACCAAAGACGGTCTGATGATGCGTATGACCGAGCAGCAGTGGGATGCCGTGATCAACGTCAACCTCAAATCGGCATTCAACTTCATCAATGCCGTGCTTCCCATCATGCTCCGCCAGCGCAGTGGCTCGATCATTAATATGGCATCCGTGGTAGGTGTTCACGGCAACGCCGGTCAGTCGAACTATGCAGCCTCCAAGGCAGGTCTCATCGCCCTTGCCAAGAGTATCGCTCAGGAGGTAGGCTCCCGCGGCATCCGCGCCAATGCTATCGCCCCCGGCTTCATCGAGACCGCTATGACAGCGGCTCTTCCCGAAGATGTACGCGCTGAATGGACCAAGAAAATTCCTCTGCGCCGCGGCGGTCAGGTGGAGGATATCGCCAATGTGGCTACCTTCCTCGCTTCCGATATGTCGAGCTACGTAACCGGTCAGGTGATCCAGGTCGACGGCGGTATGAATATGTAATACCATTCCGATATCACCTCATACGTTGGCTTCCGAAGTCCTTTACCGGCTCCGGAAGCCAATCATTTTATAGAAATACATCGCAGATGCCATTCCATTAACTTTATATAAGGTATCGGGTATTGGCGGTGTTGAAAAAAACGTGTAATTTTGAAGTCCGATAATAAATAACTATATGTTGCGATACAACACCCAGCAAAAAAGGCTTATACTGCCCGAATACGGACGAGTGATTCAGGATATGGTGGATCACTGCCTCACCATTGATGACCGCGACGAGCGTACCCGCTGCGCATACACCATAGTGGAGAGTATGGCCCACCTTTTCCCCGAGCTGAAATCAGGCGGTCAGTACCACCACAAGCTGTGGGATCATCTGGCCATCATGTCGGGATTTGAACTCGATATCGACTACCCATGCGAGATAATAGGCAGCTCGGCGCTGAATACCCGCCCCGAGCCTTTGCAGATCGAATACAAGACCGGTGCTCATCTTCTCTACGGACACCGCATCGAAGACATGATAGATATGGCCATCGGTATGGAGCCGGGTGAAGAGCGCGATGCCTTGTCGAAATTCATCGCTGCTCAGATGAAAAAGACTATCGCCGCCACTCATCCCGACGCCGCAAGCGACGAACGTGTGTTTGCCGACCTCGCCCACATGTCGGGCGGTGCCATCCGCCTTTCTTCCGACAACTGCAAGCTCCACGAATACATTGTGCCCACACCTGTGGCAACAAAAAAGAAAAAGAAGAAAAATAAATCATTGACATGATTACGGTCGACAACATCACACCCATAGGAACCATACTCAAAACCCACGGAGTAAAGGGTGAACTCACTATGACCACCTCCATACCCGAGGTGATCGAGCCCGGGGTGTGCATAGTGATGGATGTCGACGGTATCTTCGTGCCCTTCTTCATAGCTTCCACACGCAGTAAATCAGTAGGCAGCATTCTCATTACGATCGACGGATATGATACCGACGATGCAGTGCGCTATCTGACCGGAAAGCAGGTGTATATGCCCGACGACCGGCTCCGCGAACTCATTCCCGAATCCGAGGATGAGGATGATGACAATGTATACCTCGACGATCTGAATGGGATGACTCTAATCGATGAAGAGGGTCGGAAAGTGGGTGTTGTGACCGGCTACGATGATTCCACCGCCAATGTGGTACTTGCTGTGGAATGTGATCCTACTGACAATGGAGCCAAGGTAATATACGTACCATTCGCCGCCGACCTCTTCATGGATATAGATTATACCAACCGCACACTGCAACTCGAAATTCCAGAGGGGCTTCTTGAACTTTAACCATTTCCCGACTATGACCGAATACGACGAAACCAAAGCTATAAGCCTGATGAATGAGGCTGCCGGAGCCAATTACCCCGACGACGAGATCCTCAACATTATCGATATGATATGGGACTACTACGAGCAGAACGGGCTTCTGGATCCTGTACTTGACGATGCTGATGCCAACGACTCCGCTTCGGAACTGGCCGACATAGTAGAGTACGTGAAACGTATGGCCAAAAAGGACCGACACTGCAAGGTGTCGCCGGATCATATCGAAGCCCTCGTGGCTGCCGAACTTCAATATGAAGAATCATTAGCCGACGACGAAGACCTGACCATCTAACTTGCCGATGACCTCCATCCATATACGCATATTATCCACTCTGACCGCATTTCTGGTGTGTATAGCAGCACTCGCACTCCCACCAAGCGAGCTCTCGGCGCTATATCCCGACTATGAGGAAGATGTGTTTATGGATATGGACTTCGAAGCTAATCTTGCATCTCCCGACGTACCCGAACAGGCACGCAAGGAAGTAGTGAAATTTCAGCGTAAACTGGCCGAGAAGTTAAAAAACAACTACACCATAGACCTGATGCGCGAAGGTGAGGTTGTAGTGGTCACCATCCCCACCGACCACCTATTTCTGCCTAACGACACCCTCTTCTGCAACGAGGCTGTACGCACGCTTACTCCCCTACTTGCCTCGATGAAGAATCCGTATATGTACAAGCTTGTTGTGGCCGTCCATACGGACGATACCGGTTCGGAATCATATCGTGACCATCTGTCGTCGGAACGCATCCGCACTGTCTACGATTGGCTCATGGACGAGATAGATCGCGGCACATTGTCGGAAGATCTCGTTATCGTGCCCTACTCGATGGGTTCCACCATGCCTCTCGAACTCAACGATACCCGTCGACACCGTAGCGAGAACCGCCGACTCGAAATATACTTCATCCCCGGGCCGGAAATGATCGACAAGGCTTTGGCCGGCACATTAAACAAATAGCGAACCAACTATCAATAACCAAGATAAATCAAATAATATAATTTCATCATAACAATGGCAAAAGAACTCAAAGACCTCACCAAACGTGCCGATGACTACTCACAGTGGTACAACGACCTCGTAATCAAAGCTGATCTCGCCGAGCAGTCGGCCGTAAGAGGATGCATGGTCATCAAGCCCTACGGATATGCTATATGGGAGAAAATGCAGCGCGAACTTGACCGGATGTTTAAGGAGACCGGCCACCAGAACGCGTATTTCCCCCTCCTCATTCCCAAATCGTTTCTCAGCCGCGAAGCCGAACACGTGGAAGGCTTTGCCAAAGAATGTGCCGTAGTGACACACCACCGTCTGAAAAACGATCCCAATGGCAACGGTGTAATCGTCGACCCCGACGCACGTCTTGAAGAGGAACTTATCATCCGTCCTACTTCCGAGACTATCATCTGGAACACATACCGCAACTGGATCAACTCTTATCGCGATCTTCCTATCCTCGTCAACCAGTGGGCCAACGTAATGCGCTGGGAAATGCGTACCCGAATGTTCCTCCGCACAGCTGAGTTCCTTTGGCAGGAAGGCCACACCGCTCATGCTACATCCGAAGAAGCTATGGAAGAAGCCGTGCGCATGCTCAACGTATATGCCGATTTCGCCGAGAAATATATGGCCGTACCCGTAGTAAAGGGTGTGAAGAGCGCCAACGAACGCTTTGCCGGCGCTATCGAGACTTTTACCATTGAGGCTATGATGCAAGATGGCAAGGCTCTCCAGAGCGGTACATCACACTTCCTCGGACAGAACTTTGCCAAGGCTTTCGACGTGACATTTATGAACAAGGAGAACAAGCCCGAATACGTATGGGCTACATCGTGGGGCGTATCTACCCGACTGATGGGTGCCCTTATCATGACTCACTCCGACGACAACGGCCTCGTACTTCCTCCCAATCTCGCTCCCCTTCAGGTAGTAATAGTGCCTATCTATAAGAATTCCGAGCAGCTTGCCGAAATATCCAAACATGTGGAGCCGATCATCGACGAACTCAAGAAGATGGGTATATCCGTGAAATACGATGACGCTGAAAACCGTCGTCCCGGCTTCAAATTCGCCGACTACGAACTCAAGGGGGTACCCGTGCGTCTGGCAATCGGCGCACGCGACATCGAGAACGGAACCGTAGAACTGATGCGACGCGACACTCTCGAGAAGTCCGTACATCCCCTCGAAGGCATAGCCCAATACATCTCCGAACTTCTTGCCGATATCCAGAACAACATATATCAGAAGGCTCTCCGCCGTCGTGAGGAGATGACCCGCACCGTCGAGACTTACGACGAGTTTAAGGAAGAGATCGGCAAGGGAGGCTTCATTCTTGCCCATTGGGACGGCACTCCCGAGACTGAGGAACTGATAAAGCAGGAAACCAAAGCAACGATCCGCTGCATACCTCTGGAAGGCGACAAGACTCCGGGCAAGTGTATGGTGACAGGCAAGCCCTCCGCCCAGCGCGTAATCTTCGCACGTAATTATTAATGTTATGACCATCGACACTGTCCGATTGCTCGAGACTATAAGTTCGGGTACACTCTCCGCCGATCAGCGTGCTGATACTTATAAGACACTGACTCAGTGTATGCTCGACTGCTTCCGCAATGAAGACTCCGTAGCCATTCCCGGATTTGGCGCCTTCGTAGCCGAGAAAGTAGCCGAGCATGTCGACACGGATCCCGATACCGGTAAGCGAATGCTATATCCGCCTTGCGTCAGACTGTCGTATCAGCCCAGTGTACTTCTGCGTAAAAAGATTACAGGATGAACAGTAAGATCACTCTCAAGAAGATAGCCGAGGCTGCGTCCGCGATCAGCGGATGCGATGCAACCGCTACGCAGGAATTCATCAAAGATCTGTTTGAAAACATAGCAGAACATTTGCAGCAGGGCGACACAGTAGTACTCGACGGCATAGGTACTTTTGAGCCATCGGGCAACCCGTCCAATCCAATAGCTTTCACCCCGGCGTCTGAAGTTGCCGATACGCTCAATGCTCCTTTCGCTTTATTCACTGCGGTAGAACTGAGCGATGCGGTGTCGCAATCCGATCTTGATGCGATTGACGAAGAAGAAGCAATTGTTGTGGAGGACACCGAAAATCCTGAGATTACTGAAAACTCTGAAGTACAGGAAATCGTAGCCGTACAGGAACCAGTATCGGAGGAAGAGCCGGAAATTCACGAGCCGGACGACGAGCAACCTGAGAAATCTACAGAAGATCATCCGGAAGCCGCCGAAAGTGATGATAACACAGAGAGCTCCGAACACGCCCCCACCCCAGAACCCGAAACAGAACCCGAAACAGAGCCGGAACCGGCTCCAGAGCCTCAGATCACCACCATTCCGGAAGATGAAGAGGAGTATGTAGAAGAATACTACGAGGAGGCTCCCCGCAAGTCAAAATTCTGGCTTGGATTCCTGGTCGGCACATTCGTGGGACTGCTCCTGGGCGTGATCATGTGGGCTCTCTACGTAATCTATTACATTAATGGTGGTACTACGCTGTGATAAAATTGATTAAAAATTTAACCCTAAAAAGAAAAAATAGACAATTTTAACACCGCAGCTGTAATCAACCCCGTTTGCAATCGCTAAATTTGCTCCGACAAAATCACTCAACACACATCAAAACATAAATCACTGACTAACAATGGGTGTTTCAACAAACATTAAAGAGCTCAACGATCTTGTAGCTTCGAAAAGCCAACTCATCAACCTCATAGTGCAGGGTATGGATCAGACTATCGTAGGCCAGAAGCATCTGGTAGATTCCCTGCTCATAGCTATGCTTGCCAACGGCCACATCCTCCTCGAAGGTGTGCCCGGTCTGGCAAAAACTCTTGCCATCAAGACCCTTGCACAGGTAATCGATGCCAAATACAGCCGTATTCAGTTTACCCCCGACTTGCTGCCGGCCGACGTAATCGGCACAATGATATATAGCGTACAGAAAGAGCAATTCCAGATCAAGAAAGGTCCGGTATTTGCCAATTTCGTACTTGCTGATGAAATCAACCGTGCCCCCGCTAAAGTGCAGAGCGCACTGCTCGAAGCTATGCAAGAGCGTCAGGTCACAATCGGCGACAGAACATTCCCTCTCGACAAGCCATTCCTTGTGATGGCCACGCAGAACCCCATCGAGCAGGAAGGCACCTATCCTCTGCCCGAAGCACAGGTCGACCGTTTCCTTCTTAAGGTCGTGATCGGCTATCCTACCCGCAACGAAGAGCAGATGATTATCCGCCAGAATATTTCCTCTGCACCGGTAGAAATCCATGCGCTTGTAGATCCCAACGAAATCATCGAAGCGCAAAAGATCGTAGAGCAGATCTATCTCGATGAAAAGATCGAGCGCTATATCGTCGATATCGTATTTGCCACTCGCAACCCGGCGGAATACGGACTCAACGACCTGCAGGGCATAATCTCCTTCGGTGCCTCGCCACGTGCCTCGATCGGTCTGGCTCGCGCTGCCCGCGCGTATGCGTTCCTCCGCGGCCGCGGCTACGTGATACCCGAAGATGTACGTGCAGTAAGCCACGACGTACTGCGCCATCGTATTGGCCTGTCGTATGAAGCTGAAGCCAACAATATCACTGCCGACGAAATCATTTCCGACATTCTCAATAAGATCGAAGTACCCTAATCGCCATCACCAATTTTCAATAGATGCTTACCAACGAGCTACTAAAGAAAATACGAACCATAGAGATCAAGACCCGTGGTCTCTCGCAGAATATCTTTGCGGGCGAATACCACTCGGCCTTCAAGGGTCGCGGTATGACATTCTCCGAGGTCAGGCAGTATCAGTATGGCGACGACGTGAGGGATATAGACTGGAACGTCACTGCGCGCCACAACCAGCCATACGTGAAAGTGTATGAGGAGGAACGCGAGCTCACGGTGATGCTTCTTGTAGACGTATCGGCCAGCCGTCTGTTTGGCGCTGTCGGAATGGAAAAGCGCCAGATGATAGCGGAGATTGCGGCTACCATCGCCTTCTCGGCTATTCAAAACAATGATAAGATAGGTGTGGTATTCTTCTCCGACAAAATCGAGAAATTCATTCAGCCAAAGAAGGGTCGCAAGCACATTCTCTTCATCATCAGCCAGCTTCTCGATTTTCAACCATCGAGTCAGGGTACCGACATAGCAGCGGCGCTCAAGTATTTCACCGATGCGATGAAGAAGCGTGCTACAACATTCCTGATTTCTGACTTTATCGATAGCCACGATTTCTCCAAGGAGTTGTCCATTTCGGGAAATAAACATGATCTGATCGGTATACAGGTCTACGACCGTCGCGATGCGAAAATGCCTCCGGTAGGTCTGCTGCATGCGCGCGACCTTGAGACAGGTGAAATGCGTTGGATCAACACGTCGTCGAAAAAAGTACGCAATGCCTATGACCGTTGGTGGTATGAACGCCAACAATACCTCTCCCAGCAAATGGCCAAATGCAACATCGACTATATCTCCATTGCCACCGATGAGGACTACGTCAAGACATTGATCGGTTTGTTTAAAAACAGAGGTGTACGATAATGAAATGTAGATTCTTATACATAGTGTCACTGCTGATTGTGGTATTGGCCTCGACCAACCGCATTGACGCTGCCCCGGCCAAGTACACTGCTACGGCAGTACTCGACAGTACACTGCTTATTCAAGGCGGCAAAGCGCTGCTTAGTGTCGAATTTTCAGGTCAGCTTGACGCCAATGCCCACACCGAATATATTGATACGATGTGGCATAATGTCGAGATCAAACCGATAGAAGGCAGTATCAATACTTATGATGGCACAGACCGTGCCACACTGCGCAGCCTTTATGTAATCCAGGCTTTTGACTCCGGTCTCTACACGCTGCCTCCTATCTATTGCATATCCGGCTCCGACACGGTACTCACCAATCAGCCGGTGCTTAAAGTTGAACCGATGCCGCTCGACACGGCCAATCTCGTAATGGAGAATGGCGAAGTAGTGGATCTCGTGATCAACGACTTCACCGATGTGGCTGATGCTGACTATAGTATTTTCGACGTCCTTCCCGGTTGGGCCACTGACTACGGATGGTGGATTCTGGGAGCGATAATCATTATAGCATTACTTGCATTTGTATACTTCAAGTGGCTGCGCCACGGTAAAATACCATTAATGCCAGTACACAAGCCTGTGCCACCTTACGAACTCGCCAAGCAAAGCCTCGAAGCACTCCGTGCCGAAGGCTTGTGGCAGAAAGGAGCCGAGAAAGAATACTATACCAAGCTCACCGACATCCTCCGCACCTACATTCAGGGACGCTTCGGTATCAATGCCATGGAGATGACGTCACGTGAGATATACGAGGCTCTTGCAGCCAATGATGAAGCCAAGAAAGTCCGCGTACTAGCTCAAGATCTTATGCGCGAAGCCGACTTTGTGAAATTCGCTCAGAATCGCCCGGGCGCCGACGAAAACGAAGAGGCTTTCCGCCTTGCCGACACATTCGTGGAAAGTACCAAACCGGTACCGGTAGAGCCTGGCGAAAGTGATGATAAGCCCGCATCCGCCACTAACCAAGAAAAGGAAGTTCAGTCATGATACAGTTTGCTCATACCAATTACCTCTGGCTGCTCCTCCTTTTGCCACTCTACATTGGCTGGTATGTCTATACCCGCCGGAGCCGTTATCCATCGATGGGGCTATCGACTATGGCAGCGTTTAAGAATCTCCCCACATCCAAGAAAGTATGGGTGCTTCATGCACTCTTCGGGCTCCGTGTGTTGGCAATCGGACTGCTTATCGTAGCATTTGCCCGCCCGCAGCAGAGCATCCGCTGGACCGAGTCATCGACATCCGGTACGGATATAATTCTCGCCGTCGACGTATCATCCAGTATGCTTGCCCGCGACTTCCAGCCCAACCGACTTGAAGCTGCCAAGGAAGTAGCATCGCAATTTATCAAAAAGCGCGATACTGACAACATCGGTCTGGTGACCTTTGCGGCCGAGTGCTTCACTGCAGTGCCGATGACTACCGACCATGCACAGCTGATAAATTATATGAACAGCATCGACGTAGGTCTGCTTGAAGACGGCACGGCTATCGGTGATGGTCTTGCCACATCGATCAACCGTCTGCGCGACGGCAAAGCCAAATCCAAGAGCATCATTCTGCTCACCGACGGATCTCACAATGCCGGCCAGCTCGCTCCGCTCGATGCGGCCAAGATCGCGGCTGAATACGGAATCCGGGTGTACACCATAGGTATCGGCCGCAATGGCACCGCACCCTTCCCGCAACGCGATGCATTCGGCCGCGTCTACGAAGTGATGCTTCCCGTACAGATCGATGAAAAGACGCTTACCGCCATGGCTGATGCTACCGGCGGAAAGTATTTCAGAGCCACCGATGCAGATGTGCTCGAACAGGTATTCGACGAGATCGACCAACTCGAACAGACACAAACTTCCGTACGCAAATTTGCCACGGCAGAGGATACATACCTTCCATGGGCTCTTGCCGCTATCCTGCTCCTCGTATTCGAGTTGCTGGTGCGCAACATATTCGTACGTCATAATCCTTAAGCACGACACAAGCAATAGATTATCTGATGATAAATTTTGCCAACCCTATATATCTACTTTATCTCGTCCCGGTACTTCTGGTTCTGGCCGCCGTATACATACGCGGGCGAGTAATTGATCACCGCAATCTGCGCCGTTTTGGCCGCCCCGATGTGATCGATCCACTTATGGCCGACCGCTCGCGCTATATGCCGACGATTAAAATTATACTCCAACTTACCGGCATAACCTTCGTGATGATAGCCGCTTCGCGACCGTATATACACACAAACAGCGACACGACCTATCAGACTGAGGAGGAAACCGTGAAAGGTATTGAAGTAATGATATGCTGCGACTTGTCGAATTCTATGCTTGCATCATCGACTGCTGATGTGAAAGGCATCAGTCGCCTGCAGAGAGCCAAGTATCTTCTCGACAAAGCACTTGATAACATGTCGAACGATCGTGTCGGCCTGGTGGTATTTGCAGGCAACGCATATCTCCAGTTGCCTATATCGCCCGACATCCAGGCGGCCAAAATGCTCATCAACGGATTGTCTACCGGCATCATCCCGTTTCAAGGCACAGCCATAGGAGCGGCCATTGATATGTCGCTCAATGCATTCGATCCCGAGAGCAGCTTCAGCAAAACGATTCTGCTGATTACCGATGGTGAAAACTTTGAAGACGATGCCATAGCTGCAGCCAAAAAAGCAGCCGAATCCGATGTTCAGGTCAATGTGATCGGTATCGGCTCGGCCGGTAATCCGATGCCCGTGCCCGTAGCTGAAGGTTCAGACCAATATATCGAGTACAACGGCAGCCCGGCACTCACGGCTCCCGATGCGGCTGCCGCAGCCGAGATAGCCAAAGCCGGCGGCGGTATATACATTCCCGGCGGAGCGTCCGATGCAGTAAGCCAAATCGATACCCAGCTCGACAAACTCGCCGCAAAAGAGTATGTACGCACCGCGATACCATCGGATTCCACCGACCTCTTCCCCATCGCTCTTGCTTTGGCCATACTGCTGCTGTCGATCGATATATTCGTGCCGTATATCAAACTGAAATGGCTGCGTAACACCAAATTCTTTACTGGGAAATAATGACTCGACTATGAAATCCTTACTTTCCATATTGATACTTCTAATCGGATCTGCCACCACAGCATTGGCTTCTGACCCGAACTCAGAAAATACGACAGATCGTCGCGAGCGCAATTGTATCAAGCACGGCAATGAAGCCTACCGTGCAGGCGATTATGCCAAGGCTGAAGAATGGTACAAGGAAGCGCTTCAGTACAATCCAACCTCCACACTCTCACTGTTCAATCTCGCACTCACCGTAGAGCGTCAGCACCCTACCACTAAAGCTGAGGAGAATCAGCAGCCGGAGAGTGCCCCCGCAACAGGCAAGGCTAATGCCGTGGATGATCTCTATGGCAGTCCCAAAGCTCTTTTTTCAAAAGTGACAGAGATATCGCGCGACAATAATCTGCGGCAGGCGTCATTCTACAATCTTGGCAATATCGCATTCAACGAGACTGACTATGCCGCTGCCATAGAATACTACAAAGAGGCACTGCGCATCGACGAATCCAATATGAAGACGCGACAGAATCTCCGTATAGCTCAGCTCAAGCTCCAGCAACAACAGGATCAGCAGCAGAATCAGGATCAGAATCAGCAACAACAGGAGGATCAGGAGCAACAACAGAATCAGGACCAGCAGCAGCAGGATCAACAACAGCCACAGCCGCAGCAGGAGAATCAGGATCAGCAACAACAGCAGTCACAACCTCAACAGCAGACCAACGGCAATCAGACCAAACAGAATGCCGAGCAAATTCTCGAAGCCGCGCGCAAACAGGAGGCTCAGACGCGTAAGGATGTAGAGCGCCGACAGAACAGCCGATCCACACGAACCGTAGTAGACAAACCCTGGTAACGGAATATGAAAACAAGAATATATCTCACACTCCTTTTCCTCTTGCTAATTGCACCCGCGGCAATTAGCAGTCAGGCTTCTGCAAAAGCCGCTGAAGAACCGGATATATTCTGCCGACTTATACTCTCCACGGAAAAGACTTATGTCGGAGAGGCTTTTGTAGCCTCCCTAATGATTTACACTACTCATAACATCGACCGCATTGATGTAGAGAATGGGTTGAAGCACAAAGAATTTGAGGCAATGGAGCTGAAGATCAACAATGTTCAGACATCCTACCAGAGAGTCGACGGCAAGCAATACCTTGCCGGGGTACTCCGCCGATGGATTCTTACCCCACTGAAGAAAGGCAAGCATAAGATAGAGATCGATGAGGTAAAAGCGGTGGTGGAAGTACCGCAGCTTGTGGATTATGGATTCTACTCAGCCTATAAATATCAGGCGATTGAAGTAGATCTGCGTGCTACGTCAGTCGAAATCCAAGTGGAATCGCTTCCGGGAAAAAAGCCGTCGGATTTCAGTGGCGCAGTCGGACTGTTTGAGACAGACCTTCAGATGTCGAAGCGAACACTGATCGTTGGAGAGGAAGCCACACTCACATACAGCATATCAGGTATCGGGAATCCCGGACTTATAGCTAAACCGACCATCTCACTTCCGCCTGGCATCACAATAAAAGATTCCAAACACTCGACAGATGTCCACCTCACAGGCAAAAATATCGTAGGATCATACACAGCCACATATCGCGTCGTCCCGACTAAAGCCGGAAGGTACAGCGTGGAATTGCCCGAATTTATATACTTCGATCCGGCATCAGCGAAGTACGCGACCATACCCTCACGCAAGGTCGACATTCCGGTTGCCTACGGAGAAGTATTTGAAATGTAATCGCAGTATTATATCCAATGACCAAAATGAAACGAATCAGTATATTATTCATCACTATCTTTATAGGCGCACTGGGAGCTTTGGCCGAGCCGACATTTACGGTCAAGACCCAGCCTACCGTAGCCGTAGGCGACAAGTTTCCGGTAGTCTACGTACTCACCGACGCCTCCGCATCAGAGCAATCGCTGAATGCACCGCGCATCAACGGCTGTAAATTTCTCTACGGTCCAACCAAGATGTCGAAACAAGAGTATTCCAACATCAACGGCAAACAATCATCGCGCAGCAGTATAGAATTTACTCTGATATACAAAGCCGAGAAAGAAGGAACATTCACTGTGCCGGCAGCGACTATTGTGGCCAATGGAAAACGTCTTACAACCAAATCTACTCAGATAAAGGTAGTAGCCGGGCAGGCTCCGGCATCACGTCCCGACGTGCAGCTCGATGATCCGTCGACAAAATTATCGGGTACTCCTATCAGCGCCAACGACCTTTTTGTGCGCATCAACCTGTCGAAGTCTACAGCCTATGAGTATGAAGCTATTGAGTGCAGCATCAAATTATATACCAAATATGGTGTAAACGAATTTATTGCCACTCAGCAACCCAGCTTCGACGGCTTCCTTGTGGAAGATCTACCCAACCAGAGCCAACTAAATCAGATTGAAGAAGTCAACGGCAGCCGTTACTTCACGGCAGAGTTGAAACGCTGCATACTCTTTCCGCAGAAGTCAGGCAAACTGACCATTCGGTCAGGCTCATACGACCTGCAGGTTCAGCAGTTCGACAATGTGAATATGCATATGTTCTCGGCAATGACCCCGACATACCGAAAGCTGCAGATATCAAGCAACTCAGCATCGGCCGATATCAAAGCCCTCCCCTCTCCTCGTCCGGCCGGATTTACCGGTGCTGTAGGCTCATATAATGTCGATGTGCGTCTGTCATCGACATCATTCCGCACCAATGAGCCTGCATCGCTCATATATACGGTAACAGGTAGCGGCAACATCCGCTACATCACAGATCCCGAAATCGACTTCCCGGGCTCATTCGAGCAGTTTAGCCCCGAGCACAAGGTAGACGCCTCAATGCACGGTAACAATGTGGTAGGCGAGGCCGTAACTACCTATACGTTCGTTCCTCAGGAGCCCGGACAATATACCATTTCAGTTCCCGACTTTGTGTATTTCGATCCGGCAAAAGGAGAATACATCACCATACCCACTCACGACTTCCCGATCAAAGTGAACCGCGGCTCCGGATCAAACAACGTAGATCAGCGCAACATCGAAACAAAAAATACCGATATCCTTTATATCAAGCGTTCGCTTGGCGATCTGTCGCACGACCACCAGTATGCTATCGTATCGGTATGGTTCTGGCTGCTTGTCATCCTCGTACCGTCCGGCGCCATAGCAGGCTACCGCATCTACCGTCGCAATCAGGCCAGGGGAGATCAACCGGCCAAACGTATTGGCAAAGAAGCTGAGCGAAGCCTCAAGATGGCGCGCGCCTATATGAATTCCGACAAAACCGATCTCTTCTATCAGGAAGTGAGCAAAGCGCTCACCGGATATATTGCCTCCCGCCTCAAGCTTCCTATCGCGGAGCTTACCCGTGAGAATATCGCGGAACGCCTGTCGGCACTTTCCGCATCGCCCGAGCTAACCGAAGAATTGATAAGCCTGCTCGATACCTGCGAGATGGCTCGATTCACATCGGCAGCTGTAGATGCAAGTCCATCCGAGATATACGGCAAAGCCGCCAATATCATCGGTCAAATCAGTAAACTAAAAGTCAACAAATAATACCAACGATACCGATATGCGTCACATTATACATATATTGCTGCTGACAATTGCCCTCGGCGCACGCGCAACGGAGCTGACGGACTCCGCCGATATGGCATACGACGACGGTAATTTCGACCGCGCTATAGAGCTTTATACTCGTGCGCTCACCGACGAAGGCTCATCAAGCGATCTCTACTATAATCTCGGCAATGCTTACTACCGTACGGGCAACTCCGCACAGGCCATTCTGGCCTACGAGCGTGCGCTGCGCTTAAACCCGGCCAACACCGAGGCTAAGGCCAATCTCAGCTTCGTCAACGAACGCATCGCAGATAAACAGGGAGAGAACGGATCTTTCCTCTACAATACCTACGTAAGCCTGTCGGCTCTGTTGTCGAGCAACAGCTGGGCGCTTGCTGCCATAGTGCTGATGTTGATTACCGTTGCTGGAGGCTTCGTCTATGCTATGGCATCCGCCGTAGTAATCCGTAAAATCGGATTCTTCGGTGCTATAGCTACTGCCCTATGCTGTCTGATAGCCATAGTGATGTCTTTTGCCGCGCGTGCCCGCGCCAACGACAACACCTATGCAGTGATTACCGCCCAATCCACAACTTTGAGCACGGCTCCCCACACACCACGCAACAGTTCGGAAGAAGCCATGATCCTTCACGAAGGTACAAAGGTGAGAATACTGCGCACAATCGGTCTGGAGGCCGACTCCACAAGCCTTGTGTGGCATGAGGTACAGGTTGACAATAAGCATCGTGCCTGGATAAACGATGCAGATATTGAGAAAATCCTGTAAATTTTCCATAATATATTTGTGTATCTCGGCAATTTGCTCTACTTTTAGAACACAAAACCAAAATTTACGAATTGTATAACCCACCAAAATAACGAAATTATGGCTAAAACAATCACTTTCAACGAACTTCGTCGAATCAAGGACAGTTTGCCCGACGGCGCAACCCATCAGATCGCCGATCGCCTTCACACAACCGTACAAACCGTTAGAAACTACTTCGGCGGCAGCAACTACGAATTTGGCAAAAACGTGGGCGTGCACATCGAACCCGGTCCCGACGGCGGCATCGTAGTGCTTGACGACACCACTATCTACGATATGGCTCTCGAAATCATCAAAGAGAATAACAAGGAATAATCTCCTCCCATACCTAAACATTCATTCCCCTCTCTCCTCCCCTTTCTTCCCATTTATCAGAATACCGACAGCGTGACCGACGATCGCCTCATCACAGTAGCCATCCACACCTACGACCGTGCGAGGGCTTTGAAATCCCTCCTTGAACAGGAAGGGGTGGAAGTGACGCTACAGAATGTCAATCTTTCCAGCCCCGTATCGTCGGCCGGTGTACGTGTCCGTATTCACGAAAGCGCCCTCCCTCTTGCCCTGCGCATTATCGAAAACCAGGAAATCTTCACTTCAGCACGTACACGCGGCAAAGGCGAAGAGCCTATAATTCTTGTCCCAGTCGATTTCTCCGATACCGCCCTGCAAGCATCCAAGACGGCATTCCGACTGGCAAACACGCATAGCGCCCAGATATGCCTGCTCCACGCAAGTCCAAACCCTGCCTACAGCAACCGCATACAGCTTGCCGCGATTCTCAACTACGATTCGCAATCGGAGGATGAAGATTCACGGAAGGCTATAGCCGACGAAGCTAACAGGCAGATGGATTTGTTCACCTCCAAATTGCTTGCATCCATTAAGGCCGGTGAAATTCCGGCAGCCCGCTTCTCCACTAAGATAGCAGAAGGATTGCCGGAAGAGGTGATCTCGCAGTTCGTTCGACAGGAGAATCCTATGCTGCTCGTGATGGGCACAAGAGGTACAGATGCCAAAGAGCGCGATCTGCTCGGCTCCGTCACGGCTGAAGTTCTTGACACTTGCCGCACACCGGTGTTTACCGTCCCGGCGATTATTGACAAATCCACTCCGACTTCTCCACTCAATATTCTATTCCTTAGCAACTTCGATCAGGAAGACATTCTCGCGCTTGATATGCTGTTCAAGCTCGCACCCGGCGGTCACCACAATATCACCTTGCTCAAAGTTCCCGGAAAGAAGTCGTCGGATATTGATACCGGCTCACTCAAAGCCCTTCGCGATTATTGTACAAAACACTATCCCGACAATAGTTTTTTGGTCGAGTCGCTCAATCTGATGAAGGCAGACGAGCAGTTCAACGAGCTTACCCGCTCGCGCGCAATTTCAATAATCGCGGTGCCCAACAAGAAGAAAAATATCTTTGTGCGCCTGTTCAATCCTGGTATAGCTCACCGCTTGCTATTCAGTCTCGACATCCCTATGATTGTGCTGCCGGTATAAGCCGGAGCAAGTGCTATATGAAAGATCTTCTGCCAATAGCATCCTACACATCCACCCCAATTATTATAGCCGGTCCATGCAGCGCGGAATCGCGCGAACAGATGCTGACCACAGCCCGGGCGCTAAAGGCCGAAGGCATATCCATATTCCGTGCTGGAGCATGGAAGCCGCGCACATCCCCCGGCACATTCGCAGGTGTAGGCGCTGTAGCGCTCGAGTGGCTCAACGATGTAAAGAAAGAGACCGGAATGCTTACTGCCACTGAGGTGGCCAACCATACCCACGTCAGCCTCGCCCTGCAGGCCGGAATAGATATCCTCTGGATCGGCGCACGCACTACCGCCAATCCCTTTGCCATGCAGGAGATCGCCGATACTTTGGCCGAACGTGGAGCTACCGACGTTGCCGTACTCGTAAAGAATCCCATCAACCCCGAGCTTGAGCTATGGATCGGCGCATTGCAGCGCATCTACAATGCCGGTATCCGACGACTCGGTGCGATCCATCGCGGATTCAGCGTCTACGGCCATCATCTGTATCGCAACGTACCACAATGGGATATACCGATCGAGCTGCATCTGCGCTATCCGGAATTACCTATCTTCTGCGATCCGTCGCATATCGGCGGCAAGAGGGAACTCATAGAGCCACTCTCGCAGGAGGCTCTTAATCTCGGCTACGACGGCTTGATCGTAGAGACACATTGCGATCCGGATAACGCGCTGAGTGACTCCGCACAGCAAATCACGCCGAGACGGCTTGCCGAAATTATACTGCGTCTGCATAAGCCCGCCACTCTGTCCGGGTCGGAGAATCTGGCAGCCCTACGTGCGAGAATAGATACCCTCGACACCGAATTGCTGAAGATTCTGTCGCAGCGTATGGAGGTGTGTCGCGAAATCGGACGATACAAGCGCGACAACAATATGAAAGTAGTCCAGGCCGAGCGCTATAACGATGTGATCAGTTCACGTATAGCCGAAGGCGTCGATGGCGGCCTTGGAGAAGACTTCGTGCGACGCCTCCTGCTGTCGATCCACGATGAATCCGTAAGACAGCAGATCCGTATTCTCAAAGATTGAACACGCGATCCCAGTCTTTCCAAACCGGTTCGTATCCGAGCTCATGGATCTGACGCGCCACTTCGAGCGGGGTGCGCTCATCAGTAACTTCAAACTGCGCCAGTGAATCAGGAGCCGAAGCGTAACCACCCGGATCGGTTTTGCTGCCGGCACTCATCGACGTGACACCCAGACTCATCATATTGGCACGGAAATCCGGCGCCTCTCGCGTGGAATATGAAATATCCACATCGCGATCGAAGATTCGGAATGCGAATGTGAGCTGCGCCAGCTGTCGGTCGGTCATCACCACATTCGGTTTGTAACCGCCTTCGGCCGGACAAAGTCTGGGGAAGTTGACGCTGAAGCGAGTGCGCCAGTAATGCTTACGCAGATATGTAAGGTGCCGGGCCATCATCGTCACATCGGTACGCCAGTCCTCAAGTCCGATCAGCACACCCATACCGATTTTATGTACCCCGGCCGCGCCCATGCGGTCGAAGCCGTTGACACGCCATTGGAATATCGACTTCATGCCACGCGGATGGTAGCGATTGTACGCTTTCTCGTTGTATGTCTCCTGGAAGCACACCACTCCGTTTAGCCCGACACGCACCAGACGCTCGTAATCGGCCTGCTTCATCGGCATAACCTCGATGGTGAGATTGGCGAAATATTTGTCGGCGATGCGGAGCACTTTCTCCAGATAGTTCACACCGTTGAGCCGGGGAAATTCCCCCGACACAACCAGCAGATTCTCAAACGGGCCAAGCTCCTTGATCGCCCGACACTCAGCCTCTACCTGCTCCTCAGTAAGTGTGATACGAGTCATGCTGTTGGCATGATTAAAGCCACAATATACACAGGCATTAGTACAGGCATTGCTCACATACAGAGGGATATACATCGATATCGTCTTACCGAATCGCTCAAGCGTGAGTTTACGCGAAAGCGCCGCCATCTGCTCAAGATATGGCTCGGCAGCGGATGAGATCAGAGCCATAAAGTCGTCGACCGTAGGGCGGGGAGCACGAAGCGCCCGCTCTACGTCGGCCGAAGTCTTTGCTGATATGGCAGCCGTAGTGGCATCCCAATCGTATTGTATAAGTTCGTCGTAAAACATCTCAGTCCTTGCAGGCATCGGTGATCTTTCGGGTAATACGCATGGCGCAGAAGTTGGGACCGCACATCGTACAGAAGTGGTCGTCGTCCTTATGGCTTTCGACATAATACTGACGCGCGCGTGCCGGATCGAGCGAGAGATTAAACTGGTCTTTCCAGCGGAACTCAAAACGGGCTTTGCTCAACGCGTCGTCGCGTAGCTGCGCGCCGGGATGCTGCTTTGCAAGATCCGCGGCGTGAGCTGCAATCTTATAAGTTATCACACCGGTGCGTACATCCTCAAGCGTAGGCAACGCCAAATGCTCCTTGGGGGTCACATAGCATATCATCGCCGTGCCCATCCACGCTATCTGAGCGGCGCCGATGGCAGAAGTGATATGGTCGTAGCCGGGTGCGATATCAGTGGTGAGCGGTCCAAGGGTGTAGAACGGTGCTTCGTGGCATTTGTCGAGCTGACGATCCATATTCTCACGGATCTTATGCATCGGTACATGGCCGGGACCTTCAATGATCACCTGCACATTCTTCGCCCACGCCTTCTCCGTTAGTTCACCGAGCACATCGAGCTCAAGGAATTGCGCTTTATCATTGGCATCATGTATCGAACCGGGACGCATACCGTCGCCAAGCGATACCGCTACGTCGTATTGCGCGAGGATGTCGCAGATCTCGTCGAAGTGAGTATATAGGAAGTTTTCCTCATTGTGCATCACGGCCCAGGAGGTCATAATCGAGCCACCGCGGCTCACGCACCCGGTAAGGCGGTCGCCGAGCATATCAGCATGCGCACGTAGGGCACCGGCGTGGATAGTGAAATAGTCGACACCCTGCTGAGCCTGCTCGATAAGAGTATCGCGATAGAGTGGCCAATCGAGTTTTTCAAGATCGCCGCCTACCTTTTCGAGAGCCTGATATATGGGCACGGTACCCATCGGCACCGGACAGTTGCGTATGATCCATTCGCGAGTCTCATGGATATGGTCGCCCGTCGATAGATCCATCAGCGTATCTCCGCCCCAGTAGCAACTCCACACGGCTTTGTTGACTTCCTCCTCTATACCCGACGACAGAGCCGAATTGCCGATGTTGGTGTTGAGTTTCACGAGGAAGTTGCGGCCTATGATCATAGGCTCTGCCTCCGGATGATTGATATTGGCGGGGATAATGGCCCGGCCTGCGGCAATCTCGGAGCGTACAAATTCGGGCGTGATATGAGTGTCTATGCCAAGAGCTTTGGCATTCATATTCTCACGGATAGCCACATATTCCATTTCGGGAGTGATCACACCCTTGCGGGCGAGCGCCATCTGTGTGATCTCACTCCCCTTCTTCGCACGACGCGGCTTGTATTCCTTCGGGAAACGGATCTCACGCAACTTCGGGTCGTCGCGTCGCGCACGTCCGTAGTCCGATGATATATCGGGAAGCTGCTCTATGTCGTCACGCCCGGCGATCCACTGCTCGCGCAGGCGGGGAATGCCTTCGTTGATATCAACCTTTACTGACGGATCGGTATATACACCGCTCGTGTCGTAGATAAGTACGGAGCCGTTGTCGGTAAGCGATGTTGTGCCATCGGCCATCTTCCTTGCCGTAGGTGTAAGATTCACTTTACGCATCGCCACGCGGACTGGATGGATCTCTCCATTCATATAATATTTTTCAGAGCCAGGATAGCTGTGAACGTCGATATTTTCAATTTTCATATTTAATCAAGTTTAATCAAGAAATGATGTGAGTGGACTAGTTGATGAAGCCACGGAGCTTACAGCACCGAGGCCGGAAAGATAAGCCATTCGGCCGGCCTTGACGGCCATATCGAAAGCACGCGCCATCTCCACCGGATTGCCGGCTACGGCTATTGCTGTATTGACGAGTACGGCGTCGGCACCCATCTCCATAGCCTCGGCAGCGTGGGAGGGGGCACCAAGACCGGCGTCGATCACAACAGGCAGGCGACTTTCGGCGATGATTATCTCAAGCATCTCGCGCGTAACAAGTCCTTTGTTGCTCCCGATCGGGGCTCCGAGCGGCATCACAGCCGAAGCTCCGGCCTCCTCCAGGCGCTTGCAGAGCACCGGATCTGCCTGAATATAGGGTAACACCTTGAATCCTTCGGCGGCAAGTGTTTCGGTAGCTTTAAGGGTCTCTATCGGATCCGGCATGAGATACTTCGGATCGGGATGAATCTCGAGTTTGATAAAATCGGTGCCGAAACATTCGCGAGCCAGTCGGGCTGCCACTACTGCCTCAACGGCATCGCGTACTCCGGAGGTATTGGGTAGAAGTTGCACATGCTCGCGGTTGATGTGGCGAAGCATATCATCTTCTTCCTCATTGTCGAGATCGACGCGCTTCATGGCTACGGTGATCATTTCCGAGCCAGATGCAAGTATCGCATCCAGCATCAGCTGATTAGAGGCAAACTTGCCGGTGCCTACGAAGAGGCGGCTGCCGAATGCCCGTCCGCCGAGCATCAGCGTATCATTTGTTGATGTCATTTGTAATAATGATTAGGGGGACTATTAATCTTTCGAAATACCGAGCAACATCTCCATTACTTCGGATGTATAGAGTACGGGATCGTCGGCATCAATTATGGCACGCGATATGGCGATACCGTTTACTCCGGTTGCCATAAGCGGTTTCACATCCTCTTTAGTGATTCCACCAATAGCGACGATGGGAAATTGCACTCCGGCATCGCGAACCTCCTTCACAAGCTTCTGATAGCCTTCGAGGCCTAGCACCGGTGCGAGATTCTTCTTCGTGGTGGTAAACTTATATGGACCGACGCCAAAGTAATCGAGATCCTTTCCTTTATACTTAATGATATCTTCAGCTGTATTGGCTGTAACGCCGATAATCGCGTGCGGGCCGAGCACTTCGCGTGCCTGCAGAGGATCCATATCCTCCTTGCCGAGATGCACTCCCGACACTTTCAATTCGTTTACCAGCTCCACGCGATCGTCGATAATGAGGAAGGTGTCCGTCTCACGGCACATCGGTATCAACTCCATAGCCACCTGACGCACTTCGTCGTCAGTAGCATCTTTCATACGCAACTGCACCCAACGGCAACCGCCTTCGATTGCCATCTGCACTTCTTCTGCGATACTATATTTATCGCTTGCGTCTGTAACAAATTGTAACATAGCATATTATTTATTTGAATTATCTATAAATTGCCGGAGAGCACCCAGGACTGCATATCCGCTGAAATTATAGTCGGCGAGCAGATCCACCCGCTCGGGAGTAATGCCGCCAAGCGCGATGACCGCTACATTGGTAATCTCGTCGAGCCTACGCAAATGATCGGGCGTAAATTGCGAAGTGTACCCGATCTTCGAAATGCTGTCGAATATCGGGCTGAGTGTGGCATATTCAATCCCTTCCAGTCCGGTCAACTCATCTATAGAATGGCACGAACAACTTATCTTACCACGATAGCCGGCCGGAGCCGAGGGACAACGGCTGTTGAGATGCACGCCTCCGAGATTGAAACTATAAAGAAGATCGAAATGCCCATGCAGCTTTAAGCGCGGATGAAGATGCGCAGGTATCGTCTCAATGAGATTGCGCATATCGCGGATCGATGCCGCCGGATGGCGCAAATGCACATAGTCGAAACCTCCGGCCAATGCCTGCCGGATCAGTTGCGGCTCATCGGCATCGATAAGTTCGGGCGTTATCGCTATTTTCAGCGGTCGGTCGGTCATCCTCCGTAGAATGCTTTAATTATTAATATTTTGTCACCGTCGGCCAACACTTTTGTTGCATATTCGGCCTTCGGTATCACAATATCATTTAGCGCCACTGCCGTAGCGGCGGGATTGATACCGAGCACTTCAAGCAGGCCACTGACAGTGGTACCCTCGCCGATCCGGTGCTCTTTCTTATTAACGGTTACGGTTATCATAAATTTGGTATTTCATGTGTCGTGGAGCAAAGAGATGATTCACCGGACCATGACCTTGGCCGATGACTACACGGGCGCCAGCTCCGAGCGCTTTCGTCACGTAGAGCTTGCCACGCATACAAGCATCGACAATATCGAAGCCAAGCGCAAGATAGCAGGCTATGGCTGAAGAGAGGGTGCAGCCAGTGCCATGGGTATTCCGTGTATTGACGGCATCAGCCGTGAGCACTACCGCATCCTCCTCCCCTTCGAGGTAGAGGTAATCAATCTTGTAATCTTCGCGCGAAGAGTCGCCGCCCTTCAGCAGTATATTGCGACATCCGAGCTCACGAAGAGCCTTCACCTGATCTGCGACATCATCCGATTGCGCAAGCGCTCCGGCTTCCGCCACATTAGGGGTCACAAGCGTAGCGATGGGAAACAGACGCTGCTTCATGACCTCCACAGCCTCCTCGTCGATCAGGCGTGAGCCTGAGGTCGACACCATCACAGGATCGATCACTACACGCTCGGCACCATATCGAACCAAGGCATCGGCCACGGTCGCCACGATCTCGCTATCGAAGAGCATCCCGGTCTTTACAGCCAAAGGTGGAATATCGGCCCACACAGCATCGATCTGAGCGCGCACCATCTGAGGCGACACGCGCTCCACTGCCGACACACCGGTAGTGTTTTGTGCTGTAATGGAAGTGATGGCCGACATTGCGTAGCAGCCTATCGCTGAGATAGTCTTGATGTCGGCCTGAATGCCGGCGCCACCAGAGCAGTCGGAGCCTGCGATGCTTAATACAGGTATATACTTCTTCATATCGCGAGGATTCATAAACAATAATCAATCTCGGCGATATGGGAGCAAAGCCACGTCAATGCTAAAAAACAGACAATCCCTTCGTCGGTATGATCCGCATCAGGTTCAGAGGGTAAAAGTCTCAGCCCGGCCGCAGCAGGCACCCCTTTGTCGTCGAGTCAACGGCAAAGATACTTATATCCTGCCAATTTACCAAATATTACATCGAATGCTCTAAAGGCAGCCCGATGTATCGGATGTGACGGATGTATCGGATGTGGTTTATGGTAAAAATGTCATTGTACGCTTTTCGTGCGAGGATTCCCGCCAATGCACGATGCACAATTCATGATGCACGATTGATTGACAGGGGGTGAGGGGCGGAGCACGATACCGCTATGGTCGTCGTCGCTTGTGGCGGGTGTCGGTGATGATCTTAGGATCGAGGATC
>JAIDTT010000066.1 GCA_029060545.1 Paramuribaculum sp.
ACGAGGGATCCGAAGTTGGATATGGTGTGTCGGTAGAGGAGGTATTTCTCAAGGTAGTACCTTACGTTGTGGTCGCCTTGCTCGAGTATTATCATGGGGCGTGCTCCGCCTCTCTGGCGCCACAGCTCGAGGTTGGAGAAGAGGCGTCGGAGTTCGGGAGGCAGGGGCTCGCCGAGGAATTGTCGGAAATGGTAAGTGTGTGGCATAGTATTGTGCTGTGTGTGATAACGGGCTATCTGCGGCGTTGCTTTCGGCTTCGGTCTCGGTCACATACTCCTTTCGTATGCTCCCATCGACCTCAGCCTCAGCGCCTACCATCTAACCCGTTCTGACGCACAGCACCGGGAACTTGTTTGACCGGTGATGTGCGATTGAGTATTAGGGCTACGCAGTGGCATCCATCGGACGAGTCGGACATTTCGGACGGGTCGGAGGGATGTAGTGGTCGTTTGTGGATGCAAAGTTAAGGGTGGAATGGGGTAGGGGAACACAGATTTTTACTGTTTGTGTCGGGGGCACAGTAAATTTCGGGTGCGTTTTTGATGGTATATGGCTGGTGGTGTGATGGATGTGATATGGATTTTTTTCTGCCGATTCAATTTATTATTGCGGTTCTTATCCAGAACTCGCGTTATTGAGTAGTTCGATATGATATGCAAATATAGAAGATTTCTTCTATAGAAAAAAACTTCTATAGAAGAAATCTTCTATATCGTGGGGCTTGATTCGCTGAAGCTATGCACCAAGACAAGTTTATTATGACAAGGGTTACTTGGCGAGGAGCTCGCGGAAGAGGGCGATGTATTGCGAGGCGATGGCGGAGGAGGAGAAGCGACGGCGCACTTCGGCGTGCTGGTCTTCACGCTTGCGTCGGTGGGTCAGTGCCCATTTGATTCCGGCGGCTACGTCTTCGGCATTTTTATACTCTGCCATATAACCGGTGTGAAGATGCTCGAAGATATCGTTCTGTCCGCCCCGGCCGAAGCTTACGGGTACGGCTCCGGCTGCCATGCCTTCGATGAGGGTGCCGGGGAGTGTCTCGTAGAGTGATGTGGAGAGCACTACATCGGTATGGGCGTAGAGCTGGCGGAGTACATTGCCGTCGTTGACCTGACCGAGATGACGGTATGGGAAGCGCAGGCGGTCGAATGCGGATGGGTCTTTGATGCCTCCGAAGAATACGGCGAGCGATTTGCGGGCAAGCTCGGGATCGTTGTCGAAGAGGTGGTTGAGGGCGTCGATAGCGTAGTTAAGTCCTTTGATGGGGTCGTCGAGGCGCGCGGCACCCATGGATATGATGAGGGGTGATTCGCCTACGCAGCGCAGATCCATCGACGGGCTTGTTGGGAAGGATTCGACGGGGAAGGCGTTGTGGATCACGCGCACGTCGGCATCGCGCAGCAGAGAGCTCTTGCGGGCGCGCTCGGCGAGCCAGTTGCTCACGGCTACAAAGGTGATGGGATGCTGATGGTATAGTGTGTCCTTGCGATGCTGGGTGCGGTGGGCGAGGTCGTGGGCGCTGCGCCCGGTGAGAAACTGACAGTTGCCGCATCGGTCGGTGTAGGAGGTGCACTCGTAGGCATGGTGGCAGATACCGGTGATATTCCACATATCGTGCATGGTCCACACTATCGGCTTGCCGAGCGATGCCAGACGGGCTATGCCTTTGAGGGATAGCATACCCTGATTGATCCAAGACAGCACGATGACGTCGGCGTCGCGCACTACCGGGTGGTGCGACAGGTCGATACCGGTCGATGCGGTAGACACTTTGAAGAGGTTGCGTCGCGAGAATCCGTTGCGCAGGAATATGCCGATACGCTCGCCCATGAATGTGGTGGCGCGAATGATGCGCGAGGAGGTGGTGTGAACGGTGTCGTCGGTCGATAGCTTGTGGAATGCGAGCAGACTGGCGTCGACACCTTCAGCCTGCAGGGCATGGACGAGGCGGCGTGTCACCACGGCTGCACCGCCGAGGCTGTCGCTCTGACAAATAACTGCTACTTTGAGTGGGCGGCCGTCAGTCGGCGCGGGTGCGATCTGTGGGTTCATTTTTTATTTCAGGGGTATTTATGATGTTTATTTCGGGCAGATGGAGGCGCGCCTCGAGGTATTGGCGCAATCGGAGGAGTGTCTCCTCGGATGGGGTGGAGGAGAAGTGTACGAGAGCCATATGGAGGGTGTCGGCACCGGTCCGGGCGGTGGAGGCGAATACGCCGTCGACGATGGCGATGTCGGCTACCTGCGGGAATATTACTTTAAGCTCCGGAGCTACGGCGGCGCCGGCATCGTCGGTCTGCCGCGAGGCGGACACTATGGCGCGGAGCGAATCGATCTGCCGCTGCTGGTCGAGTATGGTGGATTGCGCTATCTGATATACGTCGTTGAATCCGGCCGATGGATTGGCCACGGCTTCTGTAGTGCCCCCCTGCACGATGCGCAGCGATGTGCCTTCGAGGTCGTAGAATTTCAATCGACCTGTGAGTGCCAGGCGAAGCGAGTCGGCGGGGAGTGTCTTGCCTATTAGTGTGATGGTGATGGTGCGGCCGTCGGTGCCGGTAGATGCCGTCTCGTCGACTACCTGGGTGTTGGGCCATACACATTCGTGGGCTACGAATTCGGATGCGCGCATGCGGAAATTGTTTTCGCGGAGCATCTGTATCGTGAGCCATATACTGGGGAGCATCGTGAGTACGGCCACTACGTAGACCACGCGGCGAACGCGGCGCGAGCGCACCGTGTTGACATTGTCGGCGCTCTTGTAGCCGAGCAGCTTGACGCCTATGAAGGTGGCGAATGCTATGTAGATGGAGTTGATGAGGAAGAGGTAGAAGGCGCCTATGAAGTAGTTGAGCTGACCGGTGGCGAGTCCGTAGCCGGCCGTACAGAGCGGGGGCATCAATGCTGTGGCTATGGCTACGCCCGGAATCACATTGCCCTTGCTGCGGGATGCTATGGCGAGTATGCCGGCTCCACCGCCGACGAAGCCGATGAGCACGTCGTAGATGGTGGGTGAGGTGCGCGCCAGCAGCTCGCTGTGGCCTTCGCTCACCGGGGATATGAGGAAGTAGACTGTGGAGGCGGCTACGGAGAAGAGTGATGCCATGAGCAGATTGCGCAGACACACCTTGATAAGCTGAAAGTCGTGGATGCCCACACCTAATCCGAGGCCTATAATCGGGCCCATGAGGGGCGATATGAGCATGGCGCCGATGATCACGGCCG
The DNA here is from genome assembly GCA_029060545.1 of Paramuribaculum sp. Lineage (GTDB taxonomy): Bacteria > Bacteroidota > Bacteroidia > Bacteroidales > Muribaculaceae > Paramuribaculum. The sequence continues at coordinate 3,226 of JAIDTT010000066.1, forward strand.
TGGAGTTGGTGTTGAGACCGAGCGACGCTATGAGTATGGCCAGCACGAGTATCACGATGTTGGTGCCGCGAAACGATACGTCGCCACGGATCGCCTGCTCTGCCTGCTGCTGCGGCAGGAGCTGGTCCGAGAGGGTGAAGTAGCTTACGAAGTAATCCTTGATGCGCAGGGCTATGTTGGATGCCATTGGTGTCGGGTGTTAGTGGGGATTATCGGCGTAGGAGAATCTTTTTGATGGGGAACAGCCGGGACAGACTCATATTCTCGATGCGGAGTACCACCGCAGCGTAGGCTGCAAGGAGCACGGTGCGAAGGGCCATCGTGGCTGCGGGGTGAGGCAGGATGGCCAGCTCGCCGGCGGCATATAGGGCCATGCCGAGGAGGAAGTAGAGGCATAGGCGTCCTATCGGGTAGCCTATGGGGTAGAAATGCTGTCCGACGAAGTAGGATGTGAGCATCATCACGGTGTAGCAGCCCAGGGCAGCGTAGGCGCAGCCCATATAGCCGATGTGGGGCACGAGCACTACGTTGAGCACTACCGTCACCGCCAGTCCGAGCAGTGAGAACCACATACCCCAGTGGGTGCGGTCGGTGAGTTTGTACCAGAGCGAGAGATTGAAGAATATGCCGAAGAAGAATTCGGCTATCATCACTACCGGCACTACGGTGAGGCCGGAGAAGTAGTCGGAAGCAATGAAGTAGCGGAGCACGGGCAGATAGAACATCACTCCGAGGAAGATAAACATGCCCAGGATGACGAACCACTTCATAGCGTCGCGGTAGGCCTGCAGGCGATCCTCGCCTCTCTCTTTGCTCTGGGCGAAGATGAATGGCTCGTAGGCAAAGCGGAATGCCTGGATAAACATTACCATCACTATGGCTATCTTATAGTTGGCGCCGTAGATACCGACCTGGGTCATCGCCGAGGCGGGATCGGACACGAGGGCCGGGAGCAGCATCTTGTCGATGGTCTGATTCATGATGCCTGCTACACCGAGCACCAGCAGCGGCAGGGAGTACACGATCATCTCGCGCCACAGATGACGGTCGAATCTCCAGCGGAAGCCGCGGAGCTCGGGGCGGAGCACCACGAGGTTGAGCAGTGAGCTGATGAAGTTGGCCAGAAAGATGTAGCCGATGCCGAATGTAGGATCGTAGAACCATGATATAGTGGCCGGGGCTACGCGCCACAGCCATGGGCAGGCGATGAGGAAGAAGAGATTGAGTGCAATGTTGATGGCGATGTTGAGCAGCCGCAGCAGGGCGAAGCGCTTCGCTTTATGTCGGTAGCGCAGATAGGAGAATGGCATGGCTGTGAATGCGTCGAGAGCCACGGCCACGGCCATTAGCGCCGCGTAGCTGTGGTGATGCGGGCATTTGAGCAACTCCGACAGCGGTGAGATGAATATCATCGCGGCTGCTATAAACACCGTCGAGGTGCAGCCGAGCGATACGAGAGCCGTGGAGTAGACCTTCATCGGGTCGGGGTAGCGGTCGTGGTTGGCAAACCGGAAGAATCCGGTCTCCATACCGTAGGTGAGAATCACCAGCGTGAGTGCCATGTAGGAGTAGATGAGGGTGACCACACCGTACTCCGGCGGCAGAAACAGTTCGGTGTAGAACGGTACGAGACACCAGTTGAGGAATCGGCCGATGATGCTCGACAGACCGTAGTACACAGTATCTTTAGCCAGGGATTTTACGCTGCTCATAGTCTGTGGGTCAGGAGAAAAGGGTACCGGGCTCAAGTGGCCGTGCAGAGCCCATGTGGATGTAGGCCCGCTCGGTGACCTCGCGCCCGCGGGGTGTGCGCTTGATGAATCCCTCCTTGATGAGGAATGGCTCGTAGACCTCCTCAATCGTGCCGGGATCTTCGCCGAGGGCAGTGGCTATGGTGCCGATACCCACGGGGCCTCCCTTGAATTTAGTGATGATGGTGGTTAATATCTTATGGTCGATCTCGTCGAGGCCGTAGCGGTCGATGTTGAGGGCTTCGAGGGCGTAGCGCGTGATCTCGGGTTCGATCACACCGTTGCCTTTGACCTGGGCGAAGTCGCGGACGCGGCGCAGCAGGGCGTTGGCTATACGGGGTGTGCCGCGCGATCGGAGCGCGATCTCGAGTGCCGCTTCGGGTTGACACTGAATGCCAAGCAGCGATGCCGAGCGCATGATGATGGAGCGTATTACTTCGTGGTCGTAGTATTCCAGATGGCAGTTGATACCGAAGCGGGCGCGTAGCGGCGACGTGAGCAGGCCGGAGCGTGTGGTGGCGCCTACGAGCGTGAATGGCGACAGGGAGAGCTGCACCGAGCGCGCGCCGGGTCCCTTGTCGATCATTATGTCGATGCGGTAGTCCTCCATTGCGGAGTAGAGATACTCCTCTACGATAGGGCTGAGGCGGTGGATCTCGTCGATGAAGAGCACATCGTTCTCTTCAAGCGATGTGAGTATGCCGGCCAGATCGCCCGGCTTGTCGAGCACGGGGCCGGAGGTGACCTTGAATCCCACTCCGAGTTCGTTGGCTATGATGCCCGAAAGGGTGGTCTTGCCCAGGCCGGGAGGGCCGTGAAGCAGCAGATGGTCGAGTGCTTCGCCACGCATCTTGGCTGCCTCGACAAATACCCGCAGCATATCCACGATCCGCTTCTGTCCCTGAAAGGAGTCGAACTGCGAGGGGCGGAGCGCCTTCTCGGTGTCGCGGTCGGCTGCCGACATGCCGGCACTCTGCCGAGCATCGCGTATGTCGAAATCGCCTTCGCTCATTTGTTGGCGTAGAGTACGGGATTGGTCGACGGATCGTTGTACATCTTCATCTGGCGGTAGACCTTCATCATCTTTCGGCCTGCTTCCATATCGTCGAGAAGCTGGCCGATGGCGGTGGTGAGATCGGTGCGCTGCTCAAGGAGCACTGCCAGCTTGGCGGCGCACTTGGCGCGGTGAGCTTCGGAGGCGTCGGCGCGCAGGGTTTCCACTTCCATGTGGAAGATCTTCACGGCCAGAATGGATAGGCGGTCGAGCGCCCAGGCCGGGCTCTCGGTGTTGAGCGTGGCATCGGGCAGCAGTTTCACAGCCGAGAATTTCTCGAGGAAGTAGGAATCGAGCTGCTCCACCATGTCGGTACGCTCCTGATTGGAGCGGTCGATGCGACGCTTGATCTCAAGCGCTTCGGCGGGATCGATGGCGGGATCGCGTACGATGTCCTCGAGGTGCCACTGCACTACGTCGATCACATTTTTCTGAAACAGTGTATGCTCGATCGTGCCCTCTGTGTAGGGGTTGGGTATGCGGGCATCGACGTGGTCGGTGACGTGGTAGGCTTTTGTAGCCTCTTCGAATATCTTATATGCGTGACGTGCGAATTCTGTCATGTCGGTATGGTGTGATTGCTTGGTTTATTGTTCGGTTATGGGTCGGGGCGTGGCATTCGGCTCTTTGGGCTGGCAGATAGCGAGCTTGGAGTTGAGCATGTGCAGATCCACTTCATTTTTTTCTACGGCCTGACGGAGTCGCTCCTTGTTGCGCTTCTCGTTGGGGGTACCTTTGGCTCTCCACACGTAGTTCATCATCGTGGTGGCCTCTTTGTTGGAGCAACGGCCTTTGATGCTGAAGTATGGATTGCGGGCCATAGCTTCGATATCGCTCTTGGCCATCGCCGTGATGAGCGAACGGTATGTCTCTGACTTGAGATCGGAGGCGCGCCACTTGTTGTTGGAGTTGAGATATGCGATATCGGTCTGCTCATCGGGGGAGATGTGGTTGGCGGGAGCGGCTGCGCCTTTGGCCTTGGCTGAGTCGATCACCATTTCAGTGGAGTCGGCTGTATCTTCTTCGGCTTCCTCACCTCCGCCTGAGATAAGCGATACAAGGAACCAGATGGCTGCTATACCTACTACTACCGCTACTACTACCAACAGTATCTTCTCGGTGATGTGGCTGCGCAGGCGTACGATGAGCGGTACGGAATCTTTATCCGCGCCTTCGGATGCTGTGGCTCTGTCGGATTCGTTGGTGAAATTTGGGGTTACCACATCGGTCTTCTTCGGCTTCCACACGGCAGTAGGAGCTATCCCTATCTTGGGTGCTACCGGGGCGTGAGGCTCGTCGAGCGGAAGTTGCAGCTGCGTTGAATCTCCGGACTGTGCGGGGACTGCGGTCTGCTCGGTGGCTTCGGCGGCTGCTTCATCGGCAGAGGCTTTGGATGCAGCGGGGTTGGCTACGGCCTGAGCTGCCGCATCGCGCTGCGCGACCTTGGCCGGAGTGGTCTTTACGTCGATATTGTAAGTCTCCAGGGCAGTTCCCATCAGTCGGTGGGCACGGAATCCGTGGAAGTTGCCGGCACGCAGGCGGCAGTATTCGGGGGTATTTTTCTCGAAGTTGAGCTTCTTCTCCAATACGCGACCGCTGCCGAAATCAAGGCGGAGCAGCACTTCGCGGGCTTCGGGCTGAAGCACTACATTGAGGGGGGCGGCGGCTTCGAGTGTGTCGGGTGTAAATTCCTGTGAGAAGGAGCTGTAGTTGGTCGACGAGATGGTGATCTTCACCGGACCGTTGGCGAAGTCGGTATTGGCTATTTCAAATCCCTCGTCGTTGCGGTTGGCCGTGCGGCCGTTGATGAGGATGGTGTATGTATCAATGGGTGTGCCTCCCACAGCTTCCACCGTGTAGGGGATGCGGCGATGGAATATGATGCCGGCGTGGTGTGCGCTGTTGACCACCAGTGCCGGGCCGTTGATACGCACGTAACGGTTGGTAGTGCCTACCTCAAACATCACCGACACGGAGTCGAAACCATCGCAGTAGTAGTTGATGGTTAGATTGTCGGAGAAGCTCACGCGATATTCCGATGCTGTTACGTCGGGCGGACACACCACCATCAGAGCCTTGTCGACCGGAGCGGTGATTTCGGACAGGTCGGTATCGTCGGTCACGGTTATATCAGACGGAATCACCAGCACGCCGCGATATTCCTTATATGCTTCCTGACGGGGGAATCCGAATATATTGTTGAGCTCGCCGGAGGAGGCGAAAGTGCGGTAGCAGATGTCGTCGCCGTCCATCCATATCGCATCGTCGACGTGAGCGCGGAGAGGCTCTTCGGCAAATCCGGCTTCATCGATCAGTGTGTCCATAAGGTGCTCGTCGATAGTATCGCCAGCCGTCAGCCGCCGCTGTATATCGGCAAGCAGTGATACTACGGGGCGGCCGGAGGTGAGCACGTCGCTGTCGAGCATTACGGTCACCGACAGCTCTCCGGAATCCGGGGTGGCCATACGGAAATAAGTGTAGGCGCGCTTGCCGGGTGCTTCCCACATCAGATAGCCGTCGGTAAGATCCACAAACATCTCCGCGATCCGCGACAGAGCCGGGAGTGTGACCATAGGAGCATCGTTGAACGAGAAGTCGGATGGAGCACCCTCTTCGTCGACAACCGTCACGGCCACTTGTATATATGGGTATTTAGTAGATGCCATACTCAGAGTCTGATGTATAATTCTGCAAATTTAAGAAATTATGGCTCAGTAGAAAAGCGGGATGGGCAATTTTTCCAATAATTACGATTATTTAAGCCGCCGCGGATGATAAGAGAGGCCGGATCGCTTTCGACCCGGCCTCCCGATGAGGTGACTGATATGTGTGGGTGGATTAGTTATCCCAGCTCATGTCCCATATTGCCACGCGGTCCTTGTTGTTGGACGATGACTGCGAGTAGGCATCGTTGAGCACTTCGATCACGAAATTGCCGCTGAAGGAGCAGGTGAGCTCGAAGTTGTAGACGGTGTTCTTCTCGACGGTGTCGAGTGTCACGGTCTTGGTAGCCACTACATTGCCGCCCTGCTTGATGTTGACGGTGAATCCGCACTTGGACTCATTGAATGCGAAGGCATACTTGAATGTGAGCTTGGATATGCCGCCCGAGAGGGTGGGGGAGGTGAGTGAACCCTGACGTACGGTTGAGCCGTCGATTACCAGAGCGGTGGTGGAGGCGTCGGGGAGGAAGGAGTAGATAGCGGAGTTGGGGTTGTCGCCGCCGCCGATAGCGATGGCACACCACTTGGCTGTCCAGCCTTCGGCTTCACGGTCCTTGTAGTTATTGTCCTTGGTGCCGAAGATGGAGAAGTCCACGCTGTTGACGCCGGGAGTGGGAGGTGTGGGGTCGTCGCCGCCACCGCTGCCATTGTCTTTGCCGGCCACTACATCATCGATGCGGTAAGTGGTATAGTTGGCAGCAGTCTCTGCTTTGTAGACCCAGCCTACATATACTGTGCCGGAGAAGCCGGCCAGCGAGAGTTCGCCCGACGATACCCAGTCGCTCCAGCTACCTGTGGCGTCGGGGATGGTGGCGTTGAGCTTGGTGCGTGTAGCTGTGGCGGGATCGGCCGACGAGAGCACGTAGGCCTCGAGGGTGCCTTCGCCGGAGTAGCCTACCATCGACTTGAAAGAGATGGTCTTCGACTCCATAGCATCTACATTCAGCGGAGGTGTGATGAGCCATGATTCAAAGCCGTTGGCGCCGGGGGTCTTGGAGGAGCCGTAGCCGGTGCAGGCTGCGAAGTAGTTGCCGCTGTACGACTGGGTGAACCAGGTGGCATTGCCCTGTACATCCTTTGTGGTCCAGCCCGAGAGGTCGCTGATGTTGGAGAGACCCTCAAAGTCGACGTTGAGCGAGGTCACGGGATCGGAGGGAGTGGGAGGTGTGGGATCGTCGCCGCCCTGTCCTTCGAGGGTGTACTTGGTGACGTCGCGGCATCCGGGCATGTTGAAGTATTTCTTGATCGTGCCGTAGAAGGAGCAGATCTTACCGAGGTTGCCGGGATTGTCGACGAGGTTCACGTTCTTACGGATATCGTTGGCGTTGGGGAGGTTCACCACTACGCACTTGGAGTAGTCCTTCACGTCGGGTGTGGTGGCGATGAGCACGTTGGTGGCCACGGTGGCGGGTACGCTGAACTTGGTGTTGTTTTCATCGGCGTAGTTCTGCGACGAGTTGTCGACCCAGCCTACGATGTAGCCCTTCACCCATTTGCCGGCCATATCGGCATCGGTGCCGAAGCCTACTACCTGGGTGGGATTGTAGGGCGATGTCTCGGAGCCGTCGCCGGTAGCAATGCCGTCGCCGGGTACGGGATCATCACCGCCGGGCACCGTGACGCCTTCGATGCGGAATGAGTTGGCCGCGCCGGCGTTGCCGGTGAATGCCTTCATGCCCCAGAGTTCGCCGGGAGTGGCGAGTATCCATATCTGCTTGAGATAGTTTTCGGGGATGTCGCGGAGATTACCGTACTCGCGGAGAGCGGATCCCTGCGGGAGTTGCAGGAGCACGCAATCGTCGAGACTTTCCGATTCCTGAGTCTGGCCGATGATGATGTTGTTGTTGAGCTCGGCGTCGGCGCCCCAGTTGATGTCGTCGGCAGAGGTCACTTCTTCCACGCCGGCTTTGAGCGAGCCTACGATATAGCCTGTGTACCAGGCATTTTTGGCAGAGCCAGCAGCGATCATATCGATAGCGTCGGCTACGTCGTAAGGATTGGTCTCGGTGCCCTTGGGGAGTGTGGGATCTCCGAAGTTGAGCAGGTCGTCGGTAGAGCGGAGGAGGAGCTGCCACTGGGTATTGGAGCCTGACTTGTAGGTGGTGAGGATACCCACTACGTCGCCATGCTCGGCGGGTACGCGGGTCGACCAGAAGTTGGCGTAGCCGCTTGTGCGAACGATGATAGAGTTGCCGGCATCATCCTTGAGTGTGCGGTTGGTGTTGACCTTGTGGGCGGAGCAGAAACTTACCTCACCGCCCTCTTCGAAGTATACATTGTTGAAGCGCACAAGCTGACTCTGATACTTGATGAGGCCGTCGGTGCCGTTGCCGAGGTCGCCGATCGAGAGTTCGAGGGTGTCGATCTTGGAGGGCTCGGGGAGGCCGTTGAGCTCTACATGCTGCTCGAAGAATTCATAAGGCATGAATGTGGCCTGCCAGCCGTAGGCTGCCGAGTAGTCGGGGTAGCCGAGCTGCTGCAGGGTGGAGTATTTGCCGATATACATATCGGTGACGTCGATCACTACTTCCTGACCCACGCGATACTGCACGTAGAGCGAGTTGGCGTTGATCGAGAGTGTGAGGGCGCCGGTGGCGTCCTGGATCACGAGGTTCTTGTAGATATTGCCGGAGGCGTCGGAGCTTATCACACGACCGGCGATGACTACGTGCTCGTCGGAAGAGGTGAGCTTCACCTGGTCGATATAGTTGTCGGCCGAGTTCCAGTACTGAGTCTTCAGCTCAGCGATGGTGGTGTTGGGGGTGAGGGTGGCATGGGGCACTTTTACGCCGGGAGCGTCGAAGTCGTCCTGACAGCCCGTGGCCACGGCGGCGAGGCCGAGCACGGCTACCATGAGCCAACCAATGTATGATTTAAGTTTTTTCATATCTAATCTTTATATATAAGGTGTGGGGGATTAGTTGACTTTTTCGTAGAGTGCGGGCATGGTGCCTTTCGACTCGTCGTAGCATCCGTAGGATGTGTAGGTGGAGTCGTACTGGATCCACTTCGAGGTGTTGACGTTGGTGATCTTGAATGTGCCGTCGCTCTGAGCGGTCACTGTCCATAGGCTGCCGTCGACTGCGCTTGTGTCGAAGTTGAAGGAGTTGTAGGTGCCTTTCTGATACACGTACTTGCCATTGCTCATGGTGATGTTGTAGCCACCGCTCACGGCAGTGAATGTGTAGGCGTTGGCGGGATCGGCAGTGATGGTGCCGCCATTGTCGGTCACGTCATCTACCTGCAGATAGCCGTAGTCGCGGCTGTCGAGCTTGGCCATCTTGCCGTCGGCTACGATGAGATACTGCTTGCCGGAGGTGATGGAGGTCACTTTCTTGAACTGAGCGGTGCCCGACGGTTCGGGAGTAGTGCTTTCGGAGCCTTTGTCGCCCCAAGCGTAGGCTGAGGAGCCCTTAGAACCGGGCTTGCCGAAGTAGGCTGTGAGGTCGCCCTTGATGGATACCTGCTTGCCGAGGTTGTCGGGATGATCCACGAGGTTGAGAGCGGTGCGTGCGTCGGTACCCGAAGCGAGCTGCACGGGTATGCAGTTGTCTACGTTGGTCTCACCCGGAGTGGCTGCGAGGAGGATGTTGGAGTTGAGGCTGAAGGGAGCGGTGAAGGATGCGTCGGAGATCGACTTGTCGTTGATGGCGCCGACGATGTAGCCTGTAACCCATACGCCGGAGCCGGATGCACCGGCGATCACTTCGGCCACGCTGTAGGGCTCATCGGCGGATCCTTTGCCTGTGGGGTCGGTAGTGGGTGGTGTGACGACATCTTCGGCCTTGATGCCGGCCACTACGTCGTCCACGCGGTATGTGGTATACTTATTTGCAGAGCTTACGGCAGCCTGATAGCGGAAGCCGATGTAGACTACGCCGGAGAAGCCGGAAAGGTCGATATTGCCGGAGGCTACCCAGTCGCTCCACGAGCCTGTGGGGGCGGGGATGTTGGCGCTGAGCTGAGTGAGCACTGCCGTGGTGGGATCGGCCGAGTTCATGGCGAATACTTCGAGTGTGCCGTTGCCTTCGTATCCTACCATCGACTTGAAGGAGAATACTTTCTCGGTCATGTTGTCGACGTCGAGACCGGGAGTCACGAGCCATGAGGTATAGCCGTCGGCGCCTGCCTGCTTGTTGTAGCCGGTGCAGGCTGCGAATGTGTTGCCGCTGTAGGTCTGGGTGAACCATGTGGCTGCGCCCATCTGGTTGACGGTGGCCCAGTTGGCGAGTTCGGAGATATCGCTCACGCCTTCGAAGGTCTGGTTGAGTGAGGTCACTACGGCCTCACCGCCGCCGGGAGCGTAGCTTTCGCCCTCGAAGTCGATACAGTCGGCTGTGGTGCGGAACACAAATTGCCACTTACCATTGTAGTAGCTCAGGATACCGAGCACGTCGCCGTGGCCGGCAGGAAGGGTCTGGTCGCAGAAATCCGACTTATTGGAGTTGCGCACGAGCAGACGCTGACCGTCGGCATCGATCAGGTAGCGGTCGGTACCGGAGGTGGTGGAGTTGGTGTCGCCCCAGAGCTGGGAGCCGCCGCCAATCCAGCTTACGCCGTTGATGCGCACGAGCTGGCTCTGGTATTTCTGCTGATCGGCTACCGAAGTGAAGCCGTTGATTTCGGGAATGGTAAGCTCGATGGGCTCAACGAGCGAGGGATCGGGCAGACCGTTGAGTTCGGTGTGGGCGAGGAAGTCGAGAGCCGACATCTTGGAGGTCTGGGGAGTGCCGTTGTAGTCGCCGGCGGCACCAATCTGGAATAGGCCGGCATACTTGCCTGCATAGAGTCCGGTGGCTTTTACAAACATCTCTTCGCCTACTTTGTACTTGGTATAGAGATGCTGGAGTCCGTCGGTGGAGTTGGTGAGGGTGGCGATGGTGATGGCGCCGGTCTCGTCGGCGAGCATCAGGTTCTGATAGATGTTGCCGCCTTCGTCGTTGGCGATGATGCGGCCGCCGAGTATGATCTCCTCACCTTCGTCGGTGAGGCCTACGAGGGTGCAGTAGTTGTTGTCGCTCGACCAATATTTTGCCTTGAAGTCGGCTATGGTCATATTGGCCTTGAGGTCGGAGCTGGGAACCGACAGGGGCGGTGTGGCGAGATCCTCGTCGCAGCTGCTCAGAGAGATGCCGCACAAGGCCAGAGCCATGGTTGCCAGCAGTGATTTATATAGTTTCATAATTACTTATTCTTGTGATTAGGTAAGTGAATGATACGAATTAGAATCGCAGACCGACGTTGACAAACACTTTGATACCCTGAGCGTAGAAGTACTTGTTGGGGTATTTCAGACGGTTGAAGTCGGTGTAGTCGAAGCGGCCCTGCTGGTAACCGTAGGTCATGATATTCTTTTTGTTGAGAATATTGTCGACGTTGAGGTTGAGGTTGAGGCTCACCTTACGGCTCAGATAGATGAGCTTGCCGATGGAGGCGTTGAGGGTGAAGGCATTTTTGAGTTTCTCCTCGGAGGTGATATCGGCCACTGCCTGCTGGAGCTGTGTGGGATCGGGATACTGGGTCCAGAGATCGTCGAGTGCTTCGTGGCGGATCGGCGAGAGGTTCACGTAGGAATTGCCCATCCAGGAAGCGTTGATGTTGAAGAACCACATTTTGGGAGCGGCCCAGTCGAGGGCGATGTTGGCTGCTGCCTGGGGAGTGCCGCCGATGTGGTAGTTTTTGATATATACGGTGGTGGCGGTGTCGGGCATCATGCCGTTTTCGTAGGAGCGCACACCGGTAGGATTGTTTTTGTAGCGGTAGGATGCGATAGTACCGGCAAAGGTGGCGGTGAGGCTGGGGGTGATGCGGTAGGCCATACCGAGCTCGATACCCTTGTAGTTCTGGCGCACACCCTTCATCACGTAGTTCATGAAAGTGGAGTACTGGTCGTCGTAGTATGAAGTGCGCTCGGTCAGATCAAACATATCGGTATAGAAGCCGGAGATCGATCCGCGGAAGTTGCGGTAGTTCCAGTTGTAGGAGAGGTCGGCGGAGAAGATGCGGTTGGATGTGAGGCCGTCGATGGCGGTGTCCTTGATACGCGGCGAGATGTAGGCGTATTCGAAGAGGGGAGCCACGGTGGCATACTCTACGTGAGCCGACAGGGCGTTGCGGCCGTTGATCTTGTATGTGGCGCCGAGCTTGATGGCACCGTTGTCGAAGCGGTGGGTAGTGCCCTTGCCGAAGGAGTTGAGGGGAGCGCGGCCGTTGCGCATCTTGCCGTCGCGCTGGAATTGGGTGTAGCTCAGCTCCAAGCCGTAGTTGATATCCCAGTGGGGGAGTGTCACGGTGTTCTGAATCCATGCTTTGGCCTGAAGGGCATTGATGTAATAGTTGTAGCCGAAGGTGTCGCCGTCGGTCACCTTGCGGTTGGGATTGTTGAGGTCGTTCTGGAGGATGGTGGGATTGTCGGGATAGTCGCGCTCTGAGAACTGGTCGATGTCCAGCCAGAACTCACCGCCGAGCAGATCGCGGATGGTCTTGAAGTAGTGGGCACGGGTGTAGTTGGCCGACACACCGCCCTGCAGATTCATGTGGTCGTTGAGGCGGAGATTGAGCACCGAGCTGAAGATGTAGTTGAGCTGGTTGCTGTGACGGTTTTCGAGGATGTAGGTCGAGCCCTTCTGAGTGCCGTCGGGATTGATGGCGTTGGCGGCATTGTTGAGGTAGTTGGCCTGATAGAGGGCGTCCCAGTCGATCTGGCGGAATGATGATGTGTGCCACAGGTCGGTGTAGAGATCGTAAGCCTCAGGCTGATCGGCATAGTAGGAGGGGAGATAGCGGTAGTAGTCGGGGCGCGGGTCGCGGGCGTTGTACCAGTTGAGTGCCGAAGTGGAGTAGTTGACCGAGCGGAAGGCGAAGCCGGTGTTGAGGCTTGTACCTGCTTTGGGTTTCCAGATCCAGTTGAGTATGGCGGTGGGATCGAAAGTCTCCACGATCTTTGCGCTGCGCTTCTTGCCGTCCTGCCAGCCCCAGTTGGGGTTGTAGAGATTGTTGTCGGCCAGCTCGTAGGCTTCGAGATATGTAGCGGAGTTGGTGGCGCGCTGAGTGGGAGCGCCGAAGGTGGTGAGGGTGAGAGAGTGGCGGGGATTGAACTGCTTCTCAACGGAGAGGAACCATCCTGCCGAGTTGTAGAATGTGCCGGGGATCACACCTTCGTTGGCGTAGCGGCCTACACCGCCTACTGTCAGACCCCATCCGTGGCGGTTGATGCCGGTGGAGTATAGGGCGAGGGCGCGGGTCATATAGGCGGCGTTGGTATAGGCTACCGAGCCGTAGAATCCGCGGGCGTAGGAGTCGGTGATGGTGTTGATATTGGCGCTGCCGCCGATACCGCCGAATCCGTAGGATGCAGCTTCCATGCCGAGGGCGGTGGTGCGGTTGCGGAACATACGGTTCATACCGCCGAGGCTGGAATAGTTGAAGCGGCCGCGGGCAAGGTCATTGAATGGTATGCCGTTGATGTAGGTGGTGGTGAGACCGGAGTCGTAGCCACGCATGCGGAAGCGCATCAGAGAGAAGTTGTAGTTGGCAGCGTTGTAATACACGTTGTCGGATGCTCCGGTGAGCACACCTACCGACTGTGCGTTGCCCTCCTCATCTTCCAGAGCGGTCTGGTCGAAGAGAAGCTCCTGCTGCGTCTCGGCGAAGTGGCCGGTGGCGGTGGAGGCCGAAGCCATGCGGAGAGTGCCGAAGCTCTTTACTGAGCCGTCGGTAAGCTCTACCGGCTGGGTAAGGTCGTTGTAACCGTAGGCAGCGATCGTGATCACGTCGGTGCCGGGGTTGACGTTGCTGATTGTAAACTCACCTGCGGGTCCGGTAATCACCACCACACCCTGATCGTTGAGCATGACAGCGGCTCCGGCCACGGGATTGCCCGTCGTGGAGTCGACTACCGTACCGCTCACACCGGCTTTCTGAGCCGATAGCGGCAGGGAGGCTGCCAGCAACAACAGTGAAAACAGTTTGATTCTCATGAGTTGATAGAAATTGGTTATTATATGATAATTGATTTAATTTATTGTCGTTCAATATTTTGTAATGCACTACGATGCGTAGCCGCACAACATTGCATAATATCCTTCAAAAGTAGTAAAATAATCTTAAATCCCGCTACGGCTCGCCCCATTTTTTTCGCCCCGAATCCCGCGCTGAATCAGGCCCGGTGTTTGGTCGCGACAACTAATTTACGCATCATTTCGTTTTCAATTCAGAAAGAAACGCTATATTTGCACTTGAAGCCCAACAGCCTATGAAGTTGATCGAACTAAATCTGCAGCGAATATTCGATCTTTGCCGCGCCCATAAGGTAAAGACCCTATCAGTATTTGGATCTATCCTGACCGACAGATTCAATGACGATAGCGATGTGGACTTGCTTGTGGATTTCGACACTACCGACCATGAGCAGTGGGACTATGTGGCTAATTACTTCGATTTTCAGGAAGCTTTGGAGAAACTTTTCGGTCGCCGTGTGGATTTAGTGGTAGAGAAAGGTTTGAAAAACAAATACTTCATTAAGAACCTAAACCGCACCAAACAGTTGATCTATGGCTGATGAATATATTTTGAAACATCTGCAGGACGTATTGGATGCCATCAATGAACTTGAGGGATTTTTTGTTGATTTTCCCAGGCGATTCGACTTGTTTGAAAAAGACCGGCTGAGGGTTTGCGCAGTGGAACGCAAAACGGAAATAATGGGAGAAGCCATAAATCGTATACTTAAGCGCAACCCGGCTTTTGAGATTCCTCATGCCAGAGATATCATCAACACGAGAAATCGAATAATTCACGGATATGATAGCGTAGAGACCGAATTTCTTTGGGGGCTTGTCATTCGTCATATTCCGCTTTTGAAGCAAGACGTTGAAAGATTGCTGTCGGAGTTCGACAGCCAATCGTGTAGTGAATAAGACAAGCGGGGCTGCGCCGGTGAAGGAGCAGCCCCGTGATTCCCCGCCAACGGGGAAGGGTGTGTGTTGGGTTATTTTTACATTGCTGCCTGAGCCATCTTCTGTACGATCTTGTTGAGGCGAGCTACCTGAGCGGCGGTCATTTCCGATTCTGCGCCTTCGAGCTTGCTCTGGAGTGATTCAGCGGATTCGAGCATCGAAGCATAGTCGCTCATAGCCGACATATCGCCTGCCATCACTTTCTTGCTCAGACCGGCAAGCTTGGTGCAATAGCTATCGTATTCGTCGAGGAATTTGTCCCAGTCGTTTGAACTGGAAGTGCTACTGCTTACTTCACTCGTACCGGTTCCGGCCTTAAGGGCGGAAGTGATTCTAATCTTTGCCGGAACTCCTTCATCCTCAATGATTCCACCGCCGATTTCCCAGCGTATAGTTGCACTCTCATTTTTGCCTAATTCCATAAGGCTCTTGACATCTTCGCTGCTATATGGTCCATCAAAACCACCTGCGGTAGGCTTATATGAGTGCAGTATGTTACCATTTTCATCCAATAGATCAAGGCCGAATCCCACCTTGGTCAAGTCATCTAAATACCCGAAAGGAGTAGAATTATCAGGATCAAATGGCAGTTCGCTGTCGGTGCGTTTGAGTTCTACGGTAATCATATAATTCAAATCTTTGGGCTTAATGACGATGTCTTTTTCAACAACTTCATAAACGCCTTTCAGATCTCCATTAAGTTCGGTTGAAATAGGAGTAACAACGATCTCTTCATTTTTCTTTTCGTTCGAATTGCCTCCGCAGCTCACAAACAGGCTGGCTGCTGCAAAACAAAAAAGTAATTTTTTCATGTGGTTTGTAAATTTAGGATTGGTTGGAAAATATTGACGTGACAAAAGTAAGTATTCCCGACTGATGGGGAGAAGTCCATTTTAGTCCATTAATCGCGATGGCCGATGGCGGAATTATAAATTTGATTACATTTGCCTAACCAATCTACAAGTCCCCGATATGAGAAAACGCTATAAGGTAGACGAAGAAGAGTTGCAGCGACTTAAAACGGCTGTGGAGCAGTTTATTCCATTTCCGCTCTCCACGCCCTACGACTATGTGCGCCTGTCGGAGACTATCAAACTCGAGGGGTGCGGCTATGTGAGTGCCACCACTCTGAAGCGTATATGGGGATATATCAACGATGCGGGGTGCGGCTACAGTCCGAGTGCCTACTCGCTGCGTACGCTGTGCAATCTGCTTGGCTTTAAAGATATGGATGAGTTTTCCGGCTGTCCTGCACCGATACAGTCGCGAGAGTATCTTGGCGATTTCGTGGAGAGTTGCCGGCTGCCGGAGAATGCCGAACTGGAGCTACGCTGGCAGCCCAACCGCTGCTGTGTGCTGCGCCATCTCACCGACTCGCTCTTTAAGGTGCTATATGTGGAAAATGCGCGTCTACGCGAGGGGGACATAGTGGAATGCGGATGCTTTACCCGCAATGCGCCGGCATTTTTCAATCGTGTGTTTCGCAATGGCGCCGCCCCGCGCACTTATATGGCCGGCACTGCAAGTGGCGTCACTTTCACTATGCGCGAGCCCGGTCTCTCATCTGTGGATGATTGAATCACGTCTCTCATTCACGCCGTCGACTTCATTGAGCAGATTGCTCACGTGCCACCAGTAGGTGTAGATCATCTGCTCTACATCGATTGCCGTGGCTCCACTCTCTTTCATCTCTTTTTCGGCGCGCCCGGCTATATCGAAAGTCTCTTTGGTGCGGGCGTTTCGCCGGTCATTGATCTCATCGGTAGGTATGCCGTCGTAGGGTATTCCGCCATGGCGGGCTATGGCTGCGTCTGCTTCATCGATATACTTCTGCAGTATGGCTTTCAGGGACTCAGGCTCTTCAGCAGGGGCGGGAGTGCTCGGAATACTTCGCGTACCCTGAGTGTTCGGAACATTATGATAGACAGTGACGGTATCGTGAACGGGAGGCGCAGCCTCCGGAGGAGCGGCAGTAGGTTCCGGAAATTCTGACGATTCCGGTGGTCTCTGATAGAAGAGTATCGCGGCCACGCATAGCGCAGCGATGCTCACGGCGGCGATGATATATAGGCCGGTGTGGGGGCGGCGGTTGCTGCTCATAGCGGCAAGTTGCTCCGATACCTGCTCCATCGGTGGGCGTGATGCGGGGTCGTCGGCCAGACAGGCTTCGCGCAGCCGCTTGTAGCGCCGCTCGGGCAGAAGCAGTTCCAGTAGGCGGCCATAGGAATATACATCGGCAGTGGTGTCGCCGATAGTCGGGCGCTGCTGCTCGGGTGCTCCGAATTCGGCGGTGCCGATCGAGGTCTTGTAGATTACCGAATCGTCGCCGTCGGCCAGACTGAAATCGATAATCTTCGGTTCGGAGCGCCGACGCGTGATGAGTATGTTGTCGGGCTTGAGGTCGCGGTGGGCTATGCCGAGCGAGTGGATGTCGGACAGTGCGTCGGCTATTCGGCAGGCTATCTTATATCGCTGCCCGACAGGTGGATTTTCGCCGATAAATTCGTCGAGCGATATGCCGTCGACGTATTCCATCACTATCACGGGGCCTGTCTGCTCCGTCCACTCAAATCCGTATACGGCCGCCACCGCGGGATGATTGACCCGCAGACCGAGCGAATACTCTTTGCGTAGACGCGCCACTTCTTCGGGATGACGGCGCAACTCTTCTGGCAATCCCTTGAGTATGAAGCGCCTCCCCTCACGTACCATAAGCCACAGCTCGGAGCGGCTGTGGCTTAGGTATGGCTCTATGAAATCGGGGCTGAGCCCCGAGTCGGAGTCGGTGATGAGTGATGTGGGTATTTCGGACAATACGGATCAGTCGCGCTGGCCGAAGAAGCGCAGCAGGTAGAGGAAGAGGTTGATGAAGTCGAGGTAGAGGGTGAGGGCACCGATGGTGGCGAGCTTGCTCACGGCTTCGTCGGGAGCCTGCAGGGCCATGCGCTTGATCTGCTGTGTGTCCCAGGCGGTGAGGCCGATGAAGATCAGCACACCGGCTATGGATATGATCCAGCCCATGGTGTCGGAGTGGAGGAAAATGTTGACCACGCTGCAGATGATCAGGCCGATAAGAGCCATGATGAGAAGCGAGCCCATGCGGGTGAGGTCGCGCGAGGTGAAGTAGCCGTAGACGCTCATACCGCCAAAGACGCCGGCGGTGATGAAGAAGGTCTTGGCGATCGATTCACCGGTGTAGGCGAGCACGATAGGGAAGAGCATCAGGCCGTTGACCACGGCGAAGAGGTAGAAGAGGCCGGTGGCTGCGCTTGAGCTCAGCCGGTTGATGCCGCCGCTTACGCCGATGACGATGAGCAGCTCTACGCCGAGTAGAATCCACATCATGAAGGGATTGTTGGCGAAGAATTTGATTACTTCCAGGCTCTGCGAGCAGAAGTAGGCTACGAAGGCTGTGACCAGAAGAGCGAGGGTCATCTTCACATATACGCGACGCATGATGGCCGAGAGTCGGTTGGTCAGCGTTGCGGAATCAGTCTGTGGGAAATAGTTCTGATAGTCGTTGTTCATATCAAAAGAGGGGTTTTAGTTAGTCTTTGTGTATATAATATAAACGAAAACCGTGCCAAAATCTTACATGCGGTCGGGCACACGGATGCCAAGCAGATCCATGGCTGTGCGGATGGTGCGGGCCGTAACGTCGGAAATGGCCAGACGCATGGTGCGCACGCGATCGTCGGTCTCGCGCATTATCGAGCAGTCGTGGTAGAACTGGTTGTACTCCTTGGCCAAGTCGTAGGCATAGTTGGCGATGAGCGCGGGGCTGTAGCTGCGACCGGCTTCGGCCACTACCGAGGGGAAGTCGGCCAGGCGCTGTATCAGAGTGATCTCACGCTGCGAGGGCTGCAGGCCGGTATAGTCGGCGGTAGGCATACCGGATTCGGCGGCTTTGCGGAGCACTGAGCAGATACGGGCGTGGGTGTACTGGATGAATGGACCTGTGTTGCCGTTGAAGTCGATCGACTCCTTGGGGTTGAAGGTCATGTTCTTACGCGGGTCTACCTTGAGCAGGAAGTATTTGAGCGCTCCGAGACCTACCATTTCGGCTATGTCGGCCACCTGCTCGGGTGTGAATCCGTCGAGCTTGCCGAGCTGGGAGCTTACCTGCAGGGCGGTGTCGACCATTTCGGCCATCAGGTCGTCGGCGTCGACCACGGTGCCTTCGCGGCTCTTCATCTTGCCTTCGGGGAGCTCGACCATGCCGTAGGAGAAGTGCACGAGGCTCTTGCCCCAGCTGAAGCCGAGGCGGTCGAGCAGCAGAGAGAGCACCTGGAAGTGGTAGTTCTGTTCGTTGCCGACTACGTAGATCATCTTGTCGATGGGGTAGTCGCGGTAGCGAATCTTGGCGGTGCCGATATCTTGAGTCATATACACGGATGTGCCGTCGGCGCGGAGCAGCAGTTTGTGGTCGAGACCGTCGGCTGTGAGGTCGGCCCATACCGAGCCATCATCCTTGCGGTAGAGGAGGCCTTTTTCCAGACCTTCGAGCACCTTCTCCTTGCCTTCGAGATATGTCTGGCTCTCGTAGTAGATCTTGTCGAAGTCCACACCCATACGGCGGTACGTAGCGTCGAATCCGTCGTAGACCCAGCCATTCATCATCTCCCAGAGGGCACGTACCTCGGGGTCGCCCTCCTCCCACGCGCGGAGCATGGCGCGGGCTTCCTGCATCAGGGTGGATGCAGCAGCGGCCTCGTCGTCGGTCATACCCGGGTTCTGCTCTTTGAGTGCTTGGAGTTCAGCCTTATAGTGCTTGTCGAATAGCACGTAGTAGTCGCCTATGAGGTGGTCGCCCTTTATGCCGGTCGACTCGGGAGTGGCGCCTTCGCCCCACTTCTTCCATGCGAGCATCGACTTGCAGATGTGGATGCCGCGGTCGTTGACGATATTGGTCTTTACCACGCGGTTGCCGCAGGCGGCGAGTATCTTCGAGAGGGAATAGCCCAGAAGGATGTTGCGCAAGTGGCCCAGGTGGAGGGGTTTGTTGGTGTTGGGCGAGGAGTATTCCACCATCACTAAGGGAGATTCGGGGGTGACGGGAGTGATGCCATAGTCGGGCTGCTTGCTGATATTCTCAAGGAGCGACGACCAGAAGGCGGGCTCCACCACGAGGTTGAGGAAGCCGCCGGCCACATTGAAGCGTGCCACTACCGGCTCATTGTCGGCGAGCCACTGGCCGATCTCCTGCGCTACTGCCTGCGGTGCCTTGCGGGCGATCTTCACCCAGGGGAATACTACGAGCGTGAGGTCGCCTTCGAAGTCTTTGCGTGTGGTCTGAAGCTGTATCGAAGCCGGATCGACTTCGATGCCGTAGAGCTCCTTGAGCGCTGCGGCGGTACTTTTGGCTATGATGTGTTCGATTGTCATGTCGGGATTGAGCTATGGGATTAGAAGCTGATGATTTGTCCGTTGTTGTTGGTATTCTGCTTGGTGGCAGGGGAGCCTGTGCGTTCGAGAGCCGAGGCGATTTCCCCCTTCTTCACGCGGTCCACGGTGATCTTGTCGCGGTTGTAGGCTGGTGATTTTTCGAGTATTTCCATCACGGCATCATCGTCCATCTGCTCGCGTGTGAGGATGATGTAGTTGGTGCCGAGTTCGTTGATGGCAGTGCCGTATTCCTCCTCGAGGATTTTGTCGGACGTCTTGCGGGGAGGCTCGGGGGCAGTTGCGGCCTTTGTGCCTTTTTTGCCTTTGCCGGTGCCGGTGGGTTTGGCTTCATCCTTGGGCATGGAGTCCTCGCGGATAGTCACGTCGAATCCGGAGGCGAGGATGGTGATCTTCACCCGATCGCCGAGCGAATCGTCGACGGCCACACCGGTGATCACATCGACATCGGCCGAGATGCCCGACACGAAGTTGGTAAGTTCGGCTACCTCGCTCATCACCATAGGCGATCCGGCCTCGCCGGCCATATAGAGATTGATGAGGAGCTTCTTCGACGAGAATATGTCGCGGTTTTTGAGCAGGGGGGAGTTGAGGGCGTCCTCGATGGCCTTGGTTACGCGGTGCTCGCCTTCGCCATATCCGGTGGAGATCACGGCAGTGCCGCCATTGCGGAGGGTGGTCTCCACGTCGTTGAAGTCGAGGTTCCAGTAGCCGTTGACGGTGATAAGTTCGGTAATGGAGCGTGCTGCGGTGCAGAGGGTATCGTCGGCTTTGCCGAACGCATTGAAGAAGTTGAGGTCGGGATAGATTTCGGCCAGACGCTCATTGTTGATTATGAGCAGAGCGTCGACGTACTTCGACATCTCGTCGGCGCCTTCGATGGCTTTGAGGATCTTGCGCTTGCCCTCGAATACGAAGGGTATGGTGACGATGCCGATGGTGAGCAGTCCGCGTTCGCGAGCCACGCGAGCCACTACCGGAGCGGCGCCCGTGCCGGTGCCACCGCCCATGCCGGCGGTGATGAATACCATGCGGGGCTTATTGTCGAAGATGGCATTGATGCGCTCGATAGCCTCCTCGGCAAATTCACGCGCTTTTTCGGGCTTGTTGCCTGCTCCGCGGCCGTCGCCGATTATCACCTTGTTGGGTACCGGCGAATTTTCCACGGCCATCTTGTCGGTATTGAGCACGAGGAATGTCACATTTTCCACTCCCTGCTTATACATATAGTTTACGGCATTGCCACCTCCGCCGCCTACACCGACTACCATTATGTCGTTGTGTTCGGGAGGAGTGAGCGTTTCTTTAAACTCTATGCCGTCAATATTCAGTTTGTCCATGTGTTCAGTCATTGATTGGTGATGTTATTTGATTCTGAATAGAAATGGGGAATGGATTTACACGTCGTCGCGATAGTCGTTGTCCTCAGGCTCTTCGGTCATCAGTCGCTCGGCAATATTCTTTATGCGATCCAGCCAACTCGAATTGCTCTTCTCCGTACCCTTCTTGGATGTGGTACGTGTGGTCTGCTGCTGCACGGGTTGCTGCTGCTGCACGGGTTGCTGCTGCTGCACGGGTTGCTGCTGAGCAGGCTGCTGATATACGGGAGTACTCTGTACCGGTTGCTGGTAGGTGGGCTGCTGCTGATATGGTTGCTGATAAGCAGGTTGTTGGTATACGGGCTGTTGTTGTACCGGTTGTTGTATCGGTTGCTGCACTGGCTGAGGAGCGGGCTGCTGATAAGTAGGTTGCTGATATATTGGCTGCTCCTGTACCGGTTGCTGTACCGGCTGGGGAGCAGGCTGCGGTGCCGGGCGCTGAGTGCATTCTTCGGCATCGGTATCGGTGGCTGCAAGCAGCAGAGCCAGAATGTCGGCCGAGTCGGTGGGTGAGATGTGGCCGTCGGCTATACGCATACGGGTAGTGTCTACGCTGCCCAGACGGATATTCATGGTCAGAGCTGCCGACAGGCGGCTTGTGAAGCCGTTGAGGCGGGCGCCTCCGCCCACGATGATGATTCCTTCAGGGAGGTCGGATGCTACGTAGCCTGCCTGTTTAAGCTGATTCTTGATATTGGCTATGATCTCGGAGGCGCGGTGGAGCACATAATTGTTGATGGCTGCGTGTTCGGCAGGTATGGCTGCCTGTCGGCCACCGTTCATGAGCGGGCTCGCAGCGGAGCCAACCTTGATCTTGAGCTCTTCGGCACGCTCCTCGGTGTATTTCAGAGCCTGAATGTCGCGTGTGATCAGGCGCGAACCCATGGGGAGGGTGGATAGGAACTGCAGGGCACCTCCCTTGAATATGGCTACGGTAGTGGTCTCGGCGCCGAAGTCGACAAACATACATCCCAGACGCTTCTCCTCCTTGGTGAGCACGGCGTCGGCCAGTGCGAGCGGGCGCACTTTGATGCCGGCGATCGATAGCTTGAGCTTGTCGGTGAATATGCGTTCGAGGTTGCGGCGGGTCTGCGGGCGGCAGGTGACCAGATTGGCTGCCATACGTATGTTGTGACCCACGGTGCCCTTGGCTACGGATACTTCGCGTTTGTCGATGTAGTAGTGGCGGGGCACTACCACGAGGGTGTCGCGGTCGGCGTAGGGCGATCCGTCGCGGGCGTCGGTGATGAGCTCGTTGATTATGGCAGCGGTGATCTCGGTATCCTCGGCAAACGACTGCTCGACTTCGCGCGGCATGGTGCAGAGCGAGCGACCTCCGATGTTGAGATATACGCTCTTGACCTTGCGCGGTGCGATGCGGTTTTCGATCTTGCGGATAATGCGGTTGGTGAGTCCGGCTACTTCCTCTACGTTGCTCACGGCACCGTAGCGTACCCAGTCGGTCATCGGTTCCTCTTCCACGGCCTGTATGGTGAGGGTATTGTCGGAGCCGAGAGCGCCTATGGCACCTCGGATCTTTGAAGAGCCGATCTCGACGGCAATGATGGTTTTGGGTTCGTTGTCTGGCATATATGTTGGATGTTTTATTGATTTTTCGGTTTGTTGGCAGGTATCACCATGTCGGGATTGATGGGCGCTCCGCGCACGGCTTGTCCGGCATTGACGTCGCCTCCCACCATCATGGTGGAGGCATCCACCTCCTCGGGGTTCTCCTCCTCGGTGATTATGAACGGGTCGGGGAGCGACTTGTCGCGGCGTGTGGCTACGATCTGGCCGTCCCACTTCACGGATATGGTGTCGTAGTACTCCCAGCCATGTACGGGCATCACACGGCGATACATCGCTTTGACGCGGCTAAGCTTGTCGGCGAGATTGAGTGTGTCGCCGAGATTCACCACATGGCCCCGCACCATCGGCACCAGAAATATATCAGTGGGCGATGTGACCTTGATCATCGATACCATCGACGACCATAGCGAGTCGGCGGCAATCATGTCGAGCAGGGGCAGCAGCGAGGTGGCCGGGAGAGTGGCGGGGCCGAAGTCGCCCACGATCACCGGCACGTCGAGGTGGTAGCGTGCGTCGGCGCGCATCTGCTTGCCCCGGCGGTTGATATAGTAGGAGTCGTTGGTCTCCTTCTGTGTGAGCGGGAAGATGCGGGCTACGGGACGCATCGGATAGACGTCGATGAGCAGCTTGCCGTTCGACAGGATGTTGACCGACACGTGCTCTATCTTGTCGAGAGCCTGAAGCGACCGCTCGATGCTGTCGAGGTTGAGGCGCGACAGGGGTATGCGTCCCTGCAGCTGCGGCAGATTGCCGAGCTCGCGCGACAGACCTTCGGGTGTGACGAATTTCAGCTCCGAGGTATCGTGGATGGTGATGAGGATATTGCCCATCATACGCTTCTCAGTGGCGTTGTGACTGAGTATGGTGACGGTCACGAGATATGCGGCCACCAGCACCGTAAGGCAGGGCAACAACCATTTGGGACGATATTTGGAGCGCGTTCTCACTATTAATGCGACAGGATTGTTACGATACTATTAAGCGTATTGACTATATCGCCGGCTCCGGCTGTGAGGAGCAGCGGGGGATTGAGGGCGGCCACATCCATCGGAAGTGTTTCGAGCGTCGATTTCGACTTGGCGGTGGTGATGCGGTCGAAGATGATGTCGGAAGTGACTCCCGGTATGGGTAACTCGCGAGCCGGATAGATGGGTAGCAGGATGGCGTGGTCGGCCAGCGAGAGAGCCTCGGCAAACTCCGGGGCGAAGTCGCGCGTGCGGCTGTAGAGGTGAGGCTGAAAAGCCACTGTGAGAGGTGTGGATGGATAGAGGGCTTTCACAGAGAGTATGGCCTGACGGAGTTCGTCGGGATGATGGGCGTAGTCGTCGATAACCACGCGGCCGGGTATGCGCAGATGATATTCGAAGCGACGCTTCGGGCCCAGGAATGAGGCCATGGCTACTCGGGTGTCCAGGCTGTCGAGACCGGTGGCACACCACACTGCGGCCATAGCCGCTATGGCATTTTCGATATTGATCTCCACTGGCACGCCGAGCTGAATGTCGGCTAAGGTACCGTCGGGAGTGACGAGATCGAAGGTGATGGTGCCGTCGGCGCGGCGTATGCGTTCGGCATGGAAGTCGCCGCCATCGCGGCTGTAGGTATAGACGGTCACGTCGGGGTTGGGGCGTGGCTTCAGTTTCAGGCCGGTGTGGACGATGAGGAATCCGCCGGGGCGTATGAGCTCGGTGAAGTGTGCGAAACTTTCCAGATAAGCCTCTTCGGTGCCGTATATGTCGAGATGGTCGGGATCTGTGGCGGTGATCACTGCCACATAGGGGCGGAGGTGATGGAATGAGCGGTCGTACTCGTCGGCCTCGATCACCGACAGGTCGCTGTCGGGGTGGAGGAGGAAATTGGTGCCGTAGTTGCGCAGCACTCCGCCCAGGAAGGCGTTGCATCCGCAGGGCATCGTGTGGAGCAGATGGGCGGCCATCGACGAAGTGGTGGTCTTGCCATGTGTCCCGGCGAAGCAGAGACTGCGGGAGTTACGGGTGATGAGGCCGAGCACAGCGGCGCGCTTCACCACCTCGAATCCGCCGTCGCGGAAATACTGCATTATGGCATTGCTTTCGGGCACTGCCGGAGTGTAGACCACCAACGTGGACTCGGGCGAGCGCATCTCGTCGGGTATCAGTGCGGGATCGTCGGAGAATACGATGTCGACACCCTCGGCACGTAGCTTGTCGGTGAGTTCGGTGGGAGTGCGATCGTAGCCTGCCACGCGGCATCCGCAGGCAAGGAAGTAGCGCTCGAGGGCGGCCATACCTATGCCGCCGGCTCCAAGGAAGAATATGTTGGGCTTAATTTTCATTGTCTATTATACGGTCTACTTCGTCGGCAATCTTCTCGTCGCTGTCGCGCAGAGCCATGCGGCTTACGTTGGCCGACAGCGAGGCGAGTGTGTCGGGATCGGATATTACTGAAAGGATTTCGTCGGCAAGGCAGGCGCGGGCGTCGGCATCGAGCACCATACGTGCGGCATCGGCCTTGACAAGCGCGAGGGCATTCTTGCGCTGATGATCCTCGGCCACGTTGGGCGATGGCACGAGTATGGCGGGTTTGCCGAGCAGTTGCAGTTCGGATATGGTGGCTGCGCCTGCACGGGCCACCACGAGGTCGGCGGCGGCGTAGGCCGTGGCCATCTCGGATATGAAGGCCGAGGCTTTGATTCCGGGATATCCGGCTGCCTGACGCTGTGCCTTTTCGGCGTAGCTCTTGCCGGTCTGCCACAGCACCTGAATGCCGGCTTCGGCCAGACGCGGCAGGGCGGCGCTCATACTCTCGTTGATGGTGAGGGCGCCGAGGCTACCGCCTACCACAAGCAGCAGCTTGCGCTCAGGATCGAAGCCGAGGGCTTTGCGGGCAGCTTCAGGGGGTGTGGTGCAGGTGGCTATATCGTGGCGTATAGGATTGCCGGTTAGCACTATGGCCTCTTTGGGGAAGAAGCGCTCCATTTCGTCGTAGGCCACGCAGATGCTTCGGGCGCCGCGCGCGAGCATCTTGTTGGTGACTCCGGCGTAGGAGTTCTGCTCCTGTATCAGAGTGGGTATGCCTGCCTTCTGCGCAGCCTTGAGCATAGGGCCGCTGGCATAGCCGCCCACACCTATACAGATATCAGGACGGAAATCGCGCAGAATCCGTCGGGCGCGCCGCATACTCTTGAAGAGCTTGGCCACTACGGCGAAGTTGCGCCATAGTCTGCGACGGTCGAATCCGGCTACCGGCAGACCGGTGATCTCGAATCCGGCGGCAGGCACGCGCTCCATCTCCATACGCCCGAGGGCACCCACGAAGAGGAATTCCGCATCGGGATGGCGCCGGCGCAGTGCATTGGCTATGGCTATGGCGGGGAAAATGTGTCCGCCGGTGCCACCGCCGCTGATGATTATTCTATATGGTGTATTGCTCATAACTGCGAGGGATTTTCGGTACGTAACTGTTCGGGAAGCGATTCCTCCTCAAGCTTCATCTCCTTGCGCTTGGCGGAAGTGCGGGCGGCGAATCGGCTCACGCTTAGCATTATGCCGAAGGCTACCGAGGTGATGATGATGGAGGTACCGCCTTTGGATATGAGTGGTAGCGGCTGCCCCGACACCGGTATCACTCCGGTGACGATACAAATATGAAACAGTGCCTGAAACACGATCGTGAGCGCCATGCCGATCACGAGTTGAGCCGGGAGCGCCCTGACGCATTGCGATGCGATGGCGCTCGCACGGGCGAGCAGCCACAGGTAGAGTATAAGCACGAATATGCCACCTACCAGACCTATCTCTTCTACGATGATGGAGTAGATATAGTCGGTGAAAGCCAGTGGCAGGCGCGACGTCTCACGCGAATTGCCGGGGCCGACGCCTATCACTCCGCCGTGAGCCTGTGCTATATAGCCGAGCATCTCCTGACGGTTGTCGCTGGTGATTGGCTGCTCGTATTTAGGCACGCCGGATCCGAGGAAGTCGGAGATACGGCGCCCCCATTCGTTGGTACGGTCTACCTTCTCCTCTACCACCATCTCGGTGTCGGGCTTGTCGGACTTGCGCAGCTGCTTATATATCACATAGCATCCGAAGCATGCGCCGTAGATGAGCAGTACGGTGAGTATCTTGCGCACGCTCATACCGCCCACTACCATCATGGAGAAGCTGATACACATCAGCAGCAGGGTATTGGTGAGGCCCTGCGGAGCGAGCAATGCGCCGTAGAGAAGGATCACGGAGGCTGCTACTATCACGCCGCGATTGGACACTCCGCCACTGTCGCGGAGCTTGGAGTGCACCATCACGAGCGACACTATCGTGGCTGCCGAGAGCTTGAGCATCTCCGACGGATAGAGCGAGAAGAATCCGAGATGGATGGAGCGGCGCGCTCCGTTGACTATCGTACCGCAACAGATGGTGGCGATCATCAGCACTACCGATACTACGGCGAATGGTATGATGCAGCGGGCTATCTTGCGATAGTGAGTGCGCTGGAGGAAGTAGACGATGCCGAAGCCTATGAGGAGAAACATCACGTGGCGCACGATCGTGCCGTAGACACCGAGACCGGCATCGCGTACCTCCTGAGAGGAGGCGCTGTAGAGCTCGATCACGGATATGAAGCAGAGCAGTATGTAGATACCCCAGATATGCTTGTCGCCCTTGGCTACCGGTGCGTATGTATCGGCAGGTGTGGGAGCAGGCGCCGGAGTGGGTTCGGCTGCAGGGGCTGTGGTCAATGGTTGCATATATCGGAAGAGAGTTTTTTCACGGCGTCGCGGAAGAGATCGCCGCGGTGTTCGTAGGAATTGAACAGGTCGAAGCTGGCGCAGCAGGGCGAGAGGAGCACGGTGTCGCCTTCGGCAGCGAGCTCGCGGCAGGCGGCCACGGCTTCGTCGAGCGAGTGAGTGGAGCGGATGGCGGGTACTTCGGCCGAAAAGAAGTCGAGAAGCTTGGCATTGTCCTTACCCATACACACCACTGCTTTCACCTTGCGGCGCACCAGAGGCAGGATTTCGGAGTAGTCGTTGCCTTTGTCCTTGCCTCCGAGGATAAGTACCACGGAGGGCTCCGATTTCTCGGGCATGCACTCGAGGGCATACCAGCAGGAGTTGACGTTGGTAGCCTTTGAGTCGTTGATCCATGTCACACCGTCGACCACACCGATGCGCTCCAAGCGATGGCTTACGCCTTCGAAGTCGCTCAGGGCGCGGCGTATGTCGTCGCGGCGTATATCGAGCAGGCAGGCCGACAGACCGGCAGCCAGAGAGTTATAGAGATTATGCAGGCCGTGGAGCGAGAGCTCGCTGCGGGGCATCGTCATGGATGTGCCGGGGGTGCTGAACACGATTTCGTCGCTCTCCTTGTCGACCCATGCGCGGCTCTCGGGGAGCGGCTCTTCGGAGAAGGGGTAGAGCGATGCTTCGGTGGTGACGTGTTCGAGCTGGCGGGCTATCACCGGGTCGTCGTGCCAGTAGATGAATGCGTCCTGAGGGGTGAGATTGTTGAGGATGCGGAATTTGGCGTTGACGTAGTTCTGCATCTTGCCGTCGTAGCGATCGAGATGGTCGGGGGTGATATTGAGTATCACGGCTATGTTGGCTCGGAAGTCGTACATATTTTCGAGCTGAAACGACGACAGTTCGATCACATATACGTCGTGTGGCTCGCGAGCCACCTGCAACGCGAGGCTTCGTCCGACGTTGCCGGCCAGACCTACGTTGACACCGGCGTCGCGGAGTATGTGGTAGGTGAGCATCGTGGTGGTAGTCTTGCCGTTGCTGCCGGTGATACACACCATCTTCGACTTGGTGTAGCGGCCGGCGAATTCGATTTCGGAGATCACGGGGATGCCTTTCTCTGCTATTGCTTTCATCACTGGTGCCGTGGGGGGTATGCCGGGCGATTTGACCACCTGGTCAGCCGAGAGTATTTTGTCGAGGGTGTGTCCGCCCTGCTCCCAGTCGATGCCTTCGGCGCTGAGTATGTCGGCATATCGCGCCGGCACGGTGCCGAAGTCCGACAGGAATACTTTCATGCCGAGATCTTTGGCAAGGATAGCTGCTCCGACGCCGCTTTCGCCGCCGCCGAGCACTACGGTATATGTGGGATTGGACTCCATAGATGTATTATCGTATTTTCAAGGTTACAAATGTAAATATGGCCAGAAGGATACCTATGATCCAGAATCGGGTCACGATCTTCGACTCGGGAATGGGGGCATAGGGACGCTGCACGAGTGCCTCGATACCGGCGTTGCCGGGCTTCTGGAAGTGGTGGTGGAGGGGGGTCATCTTGAAGATGCGGCGTCCGGTGCCGGTGCGTCGGCGTGTCATCTTGAAGTATGCGACCTGAAGTATCACCGAAAGGTCCTCGATGAAGAAGATAGCGCAGAGCACCGGTATGAGCAGCTCCTTGCGGATGAGGATGGCAAACACGGCTATGATGCCCCCGATGGTGAGCGAGCCGGTGTCGCCCATGAATACCTGCGCGGGATAAGTATTGTACCAGAGGAAGCCGATGAGGGCGCCGATGAATGCCGACATATACACTACCAGCTCGCCGCTGTCGGGGATATACATGATGTTGAGGTAGGAGGAGTAGATGATGTTGCCTCCGAGATAGGCCATGATGGCGAGTGCCACGCCTATTATCGCCGAGGTGCCTGTACAGAGTCCGTCGAGTCCGTCGGTGAGGTTGGCGCCGTTGGATGTAGCCGATACGGCGAAGATACACACGAGTATGAATACGATCCAGCCGCCGGTGGTGGCCGACGAGCCCATCCAGGAGGTGAGCCATGTGTAGTCGAAGTTGTTGTTTTTCACGAAGGGGATAGTGGTGAGGGGTGCTTTCACTTCATCGGGAGTGTAGGTCACCACCACTTCGTTCTGAGCAGGCGATTCCACTTCTATATTGGAGTGCATCACTACCTTGGGGCTGAGCCACATGGTAAGACCCACGAGCAGACCGAGGCCTACCTGACCCACGATCTTGAATTTGCCCTTCATGCCATCCTTATTGTGCTTCTTGAGCTTGAGGTAGTCGTCGAGGAAGCCGAGGATTCCGAGCCACACGGTAGCCACGATCATCAGTATCATATACACATTGTCGAGCTTGCCTACGAGCAGGCAGGGTATGAGTATCGACATGATGATGATGACGCCGCCCATCGTTGGGGTGCCCTTCTTCTCGAGCTGACCCTGCAGTCCGAGGTCGCGCACGATTTCGCCTACCTGCATCATCTGCAGGCGGTCGATGATCTTGCGTCCGAACACGAGCGCGATAAACAGGGCGAGCATCATGGCCAGACCCGAACGGAATGTGATGTAGTCCATGAGGCGCGCTCCGGGGAAGTCGACGCCCTGAAGATATCTGAAGAGGTAGTAAAGCATTGCGGATTAGAGTTGCTTGATGATTTCCATTACTGTTTCGCGATCGTCGAAGTGGTGTTTCACACCCTGAATCTCCTGATAGTCCTCGTGGCCTTTGCCGGCGATAAGCACTACCGATCCGGGAGCGGCAGTGGCCAGCGCGGTGCGTATGGCCTCGCGACGGTCGGCGATGGAGAGGGTGATGCGGCGAGCTTCGGCGGTGAGGCCTGCTTCCATATCGTGAATGATCTCGGCGGGATCCTCGAAGCGGGGATTGTCGGATGTGAGTATGAGTCGCTGGCTGCGGGCTGCGGCTTCGCGTGCCATCTCGGGGCGCTTCCCTTTGTCGCGGTTGCCTCCGGCTCCGACCACTGTGACCACATAGCCCTGCGGGCCCACTACGTCGCGTATGGTGTCGAGCACGTTGACCAGAGCATCGGGGGTGTGGGCGTAGTCCACGATAGCGGTGATGCCCTGCGGAGTGTGGATGGTCTGGAAGCGTCCGGCCACGGGCACGAGCTGGCTCATGTGGCGCAGTACGGTGTCCTTATCCCAGCCCAGAAGGGTGGACGCGCCATACACTGCGGTGAGGTTGTAGGCATTGAAGCGGCCGGTAAACATTACCTCCACTTCGCGCGAGTTGATGCTCAGCAGGGTGCCGTCGAGGCGGCTTTCGAGTATCTTGGTCTGGAAGTTGGCGGGGCGCTGGAGGGAGTATGTGTAGACGCGGGCCATGGTGTTCTGCACCATAATGGAGCCGTGACGGTCGTCGGCATTGATCAGAGCGAAGGCATCGCGCGGCAGGATGTCGAAAAACATCTTTTTGGCTTCGAGATAGGCTTCGACGGTGACGTGATAGTCGAGGTGGTCGCGTGTGAGGTTGCTGAATATGCCTCCGGCGAATTTCAGTCCGGCGATGCGGTGCTGATGTGCGGCATGGGAGCTGACCTCCATTGCGGCGTAGCTACATCCGGCCACCACCATGCGGTGGAGCAGCTCGTTGAGTTCGAGGGGGCCCGGTGTGGTCTGAGTGGCGGGCACGGCCTCGGTGTCGATATAGTTGCAGACGGTGGAGAGCAGGCCGGCCTTGTAGCCCATCAGGCGCGCCATCTCGTAGATGAGGGTGGCAGTGGTGGTCTTGCCGTTGGTGCCTGTCACGCCTACGAGGGTGAGCTTGGTGGAGGGGTTGCCCCACCAGTGTGATGCGAGATAGCCGAGTGCCACTGCGGAGTTGGTGACGCGGATATATGTGACGGTAGACTCCAGGCGCTCGGGCAGTTCCTCGCATACGATAGCCGCGGCTCCGGCGAGAGTCACCAGAGGTATGAACTTGTGTCCGTCGACGTTGTAGCCGCGCACGGCTACGAAGAGCGAGCCGCGCTTGATCTTGCGTGAGTCGCATTCGAGCGATGTGATCTCTTTGTTTTCGCTGCCTATTATTTCCTCTACGGTAATGGCTGAAAGAAGGTCGGAAAGTGATTTCATACTCCGGTGATTATTATTCGTGAAGGGTTAGACTTATTTTCTGTCCGGCTTTGGCGGGGGTGCCGGGTGCCGGGGTCTGAGCGGCCACGTAGCCGGCACCGCTGAAGTCGACGTTGTAGCCGGCGCGCTCGAGTGTGGTGATGGCTTCGCGGAAGCTGAGACCTCTCACGTCGGGTACTCCGGATCCGGTCTTGGCCGGTGTCGGGAGCACGTGCATAGCGGATCCTCCGCCGAGGAGATTGTGGAGGCGGTCGCCGCCACGGGCAGCCGATGCATAGTAGGTGGGAGCCGCGGGATCAGGAGCAGCCGCTGCCTTGTAGTCGGAACTGTTGCCGAACATACCGCGGGCAAACATCGCTTCGGCTACGTTTCTGACCACCCGGCCGCTGGTGGCCTCGGGGCTTACCCACGTGTGGCGCGGATGAGCTATGAGCACCATGCAGGTGTAGCGTGGATTGTCGAAGGGGAAGAACCCGCAGAAGCTGACGCGGTTCACGCCGTCGATGTAGCCTTCTTTGCCAAGCATCTTGGCTGTGCCTGTCTTGCCGGCGATATCGACGCGGTCGGAGGGTACGACGTGGCGTGCCGTGCCACGCGGACCGCGCACTACCAGATGGAGCATATCGCGGAGCTCGCGGGCTGTGGCCTCGGAGCAGATGCGGTCGCGGATGTAGCTTACGGGAAATATGGAGTCTACGCCATCCTTGCGCAGGCCGCGCACGAGTCGCGGGCGCACGTAGCGTCCGCCGCCGGCCACGGCATTATATAGCGATGCGGTGTAGAGCGGGGATATTTCAGTGGTGTAGCCGTAGGCCTGACGGGTGAGAGCTACCTGGCCGGAAGCCGAAGTGGCGAGACTGTCGATGCGGGGCGGTACTTCACCGGCTATGCCGGCGCCGATAGGCTCGAGGAAGCCCGTCTGCTTGATGCGGGAGTAGAAGCGGCCGGGGCAGGTGCCATAGGCGTCCATGATCATGCGGGAGAATACGATGTTGGACGATATCTCGAGGGCACGGCGTAGCGGCAGTTCGGTGGTCTTGGTGCAGTCTTTGGTGGTGCGATTATGGAGCACGTAGGCCGGACCGGTGGGATATACGTGGTCGAGCGAAGGGGTGCGCCCGTCCTCCATAGCCACGAGCAGCGACAGGAGCTTCACTACGGATCCGGGCTCGTAGCGGAGCACGGCGCGGTTGAGCGACTCGATATACTGGGTGTTGTCGGGGCTGCGTTCGAGCGAAGCCATAGCCTTGATGTCGCCGGTGCCTACTTCGAGCAGCAGTGCGGTACCCCAGTCGGCCTCGCAGGTGGAGAGCACATTGTTGAGTTCGGTCTCGAGGATGTCTTGCATCTTGATGTCGATGGTGGTGAGCACGTCGTAGCCGTTGATGGCCGGTGTGTCGGTCCAGTCGACAATAGCGCTGGTGAGCGATACCTTCTTGGAGTAGCCGGGCTTGCCGGTGAGGAGGGTGTCGAGGGAGCGTTCGAGGCCGTACTTGCCGTAAGGTACGGTGTGGACGGAGTCGAGACCGACGGCTCCGATACTGCGTCGGGCCATCTCGCCGTAGGGACGCACGCGCTTATGTGCCTCTTCGACTTTAAGGCCGGTGTAGCGCTTGGGCCCGTTGAGGAATGGGAATGTGCGCAGCAGATCCACCTCGCTCTGGCTTATGTCGCGCACGAGGGTGAAGCAGCGCGAGCGCTCGGCCTTCTTCTTGGCCAGGGGCTTGGAGAGGTAGGCATACCATTCCTTGGCGGTGCGGCGTGGGAAGTAGCGGGCGAGGCTGTCGCTGAGCGGACCGAGCTGAGTGCGGTATTCTTTTTCGTCGAATTTGGGGCAGCGGAAGTCGAGGGCGGGTGTGTAGACCGTCATGTTGGTGGCGAGAATGCTGCCGTCGGCGCCGATGATGTCGCCGCGTATGGGTCGTATGGTATCGATGCGCTCGAGCTCGACGGCTGCTTTGGCGTTCCATTCGGCAGCGTGGAGCACCGTGTTGTCGATCAAGCGATAGGCTATGTAGAGCGTGAGGGCGAGGATCAACACCACGATCACGCCGTAGC
The DNA here is from genome assembly GCA_029060545.1 of Paramuribaculum sp. Classification (GTDB taxonomy): domain Bacteria; phylum Bacteroidota; class Bacteroidia; order Bacteroidales; family Muribaculaceae; genus Paramuribaculum. The sequence continues at coordinate 36,977 of JAIDTT010000066.1, forward strand.
GCAGCAGGAGATTTCGTGTCTGTGAGGATGCCATAGTATTATTTTTCAGATGATTGGTTGATTACGAAAGGCGGATAAGGCTGTACGCTCAGATTGAGATGAAGGGTGTCGACCATCTGCTGCATGGCACTTTCGCGGATGCGGCTCATATAGGTGGAGCGCACGCTCACGCGCTCGGCGGTGACCACTTCGAGCTTGTGCTGGAGGCGGCGTATCTCCTCCATCTTGGTCTGACAGGTGTATTTGCCGGAGATGTAAATGAGCAGCACGAATGCCAGCAACACCATGCCCATCCAGTTGCGGGCAAAGAAGTCGCTGTTGACCACGCGTCCGTACATGATCTGGCGAAGCATGTTCGACGAGGTTTCGGGTTTGGATTTCCGGGCGGCTGACATACGGCGGGTGTGATTATATCTTTTCGGCTACACGCAGCTTGGCGCTGCGGGAGCGGGGGTTGGACAATATTTCCTGCTCGTCGGGAACGACGGGGCGCGAGGTGAGCAGGCGCATCGGTGCCTCACATCGGCCGAAGAAGTCGGTGCGGCGCTCTCCGTCTATGTTGCCGGTGCGCATGAAGTTCTTGACCATACGGTCTTCGAGCGAGTGATAGGTGATCACTGCAAGTCGTCCGCCCGGGCGGAGCACATCGACCGACTGCTGCAGGAGATCGCGGAGAGCCCCCATCTCGTCGTTGACTTCGATGCGCAGAGCCTGGAATATCATGGCAAGCTCTTTCTTGGCCTGACGCGGATTGAGCAGGGGCTCCACGCAGGCTGTGAGCGAGGCGGTGTCGGTGAATGGTCCCTGCGACTGGCGGCGGCGCACTATGGCCGAAGCCAGTCGGCCGGCGTTGGAAAGTTCTCCGTAGGTGCGGAGCAGATTGCGCAGGGCTTCCTCATCGGAGCCATTGAGGATTTCGGCAGCCGTGCGGCGGCAGTTACGGTTCATACGCATATCGAGCGGGCCGTCGAAGCGGAAGGAGAATCCGCGCTCGGGTGTGTCGAAATGGTGGAATGATACACCGAGATCGGCCAGAATGCCGTCGACGGCAGTCACTCCGTAGTAGCGCAGGAAGTTGCGCAGAAAGCGGAAGTTGGAGTAAACAAATGTAAACCGTGGATCCGCGGGTGCATTGGCCGCAGCGTCGGAGTCCTGATCAAAGGAGTAGAGATGACCCTCACCGTCAAGAGATTGGAGTATGGCGCGCGAATGGCCGCCACCACCAAAAGTGGCGTCGACATACACTCCGTCGGGACGCAGGGCGAGGCCCTCAAGTGTCTGAGGGAGCAGAGCCGGGATATGATACTGAGTCTCTTCCATTTATGATAATAATCGGTGAGGCGGTACAAGCCTTCAAAGGGAGGTTGTAAAGTTACGACAAAAACGCAAATAATTTACATAATCAAACACTGATTTTTACTCCCGACTATCGAATAAGTTATTAACATTGATGCAATGCGCTACTTAGTAGTGCATTGCATCAATAATGGTGATATTTGCAAATGTAAATCTACGGGGCTCAGATACCGAGTGCGCGCACCAGCAGACGGTTGTAGTCGGTAGAGGCTGCCGATACCTGATCGGGGGTGACGGAATCGGTGTAGAGACCCTCGTGCAGACCTTTGATGAGCAGGGGTATATTGACCTTTACGCCCTTGGCTTTAAGCTCCTTGATCTGGCCAAGGATGCTCATGGCCGACTGTGCACCCTGGGTGTATCCGGCCGATGAGGCCGGATTGGCGATGATCATTTCGACGCCCTCGGTGTATGCTTCCTTATCGAAGGGTGTCGACATAGTGTCGATGCGGCATAGCTGATCGTAGGCCACGAGGTAGCCGTAGAGACCGGAGAGCGAGTCGGCCACCTGCTTGGGGAAGGGGAGATCGGCGTTCGATACGGCATACTCCATACGCTTTGGCTTGGCTGCATCCTCCGACTTGCCGGAGCATCCGGCTGATAGCAGCAGGATGGCTGAGAGGGTTAAGATATTGAGAATTATCGATTTCATTTGCTTTACTTTTTGGGCGATGACTGGAGAAGCTCGATATCGGCAATGATGAGGCGGCCGGGCTGCACGGCGGCGAGAGCGGAGCGGGTACCGGCGTTGGTGATGTAGAATACGTAGTGAGAGCCTACGGGCATCATCTCAATGCCGTCGCGGAGGGCGCCAACCTGTACGTCGGCCAGCGGACCTTCCACCCAATCGTCGGTATTGGAGTCGATCACACTGCCTGAAAAATCGCGCAGGGTGTAGCGGAAGCGGATCACGTCGTGTTCGCCGGGCATAGGTCCGTCGCCTTCGCGGACCACACGGTAGCAGAGCGTGGAGTCGACTACCTCGATGGTGGAGTCGGATGCCAGAAGATTGTCGAGAAATTCGGCCGAGCGGGCCATATTATCGGTGCGTATCTTCTTCATCATCTTGTTTTGCTGGATGCGCTGCTGCTTGAGGCGGCCGAGAATGCGTGTCTGCGCACGTCCCATCAGTCGGGTGTAGGCGGCTTCGATACCGGCTGCCTCCACGGAGTCGGGGTGTTCACGCATCAGTGAGCTATGGAATTGCTCCTTAGCGTATTGACGGTCCACCTCAATACCGGATGCTTCGAGCAGATCAAGCTGGTTGGCCATAAGCAGGCCGGTGGCGAGACCTTGCATCAGCTCGGACGATTCGTGGTCGGCCGAGAATACGTCGGCTGCGCCGGTGAAGTATGCATCGATCGATATTTCAGCGGCGGCTGCGGAGTCGAGCTGATTGTAAGCACAAGAGGCGCTAAGGCCGAGCTGACGACCCCAATAGTACGACAGGGAGTCGTCGACGGTGACCATTTGCGCCGTGTCGCAGCCGTAGGGATCGGGCGGTAACGCACCGTAGCATCCCCCCATGGTGACGGATGCCGTGATGGCTACTGCCGCGAGGATATGGATTGATTTCATACCGGTATCAGTCAATGATTTCGAGTTCAACGATTACGAGCTCACCGGGGAGCACGGAGCCGTCGGGTGTGCCCTGATCGCCGAAGGCGAGCGAAGCGGGAATGTAGAGTGTGGCGATGGTGCCGCCGGGTAGTGTGGTGAGCGCTTCGCCGAGGCCGGGCATGGTAGTCTGGCTGTTGACGGGCTGCGGTTTGCCTCCGGTGGAGAAGAGCTCCTTGCCACTGAGAGAGGTGGCGCTTACGATGGCGGGAACCACGGATCCTGGCTGAGCTACTTCGCCTGTGCCCTGCTTGGTGATCTCATAGGTGAGACCGCTGGCTGTGACCCCGATAGAGGGATTTGCCTTGCGCTTCTCGTCGAGGAATTTCTCGGCGCGGATCTTGTTTTCATTGACCTTCTCGAGAGTTGCCTGCTGTATCATGGCGTGCGCACGGGCTTCGAGTGCGGTGACGGTGGCTATATCGGCCTCCATCTGCTCGGCGTTCACGGAGTCGGCTGTGAGGCGGTCATGCAGCTGGGCGATGAAGAGGGCGGGATCGATGTCGATACCTGCCTGACGCATCTGGAGGGTCATCTGCGCAAGCTGAAGCGCCTGCGACAGACCGGCGATGTAGGAGGCTGATACGGAGTCGGCCGAAAGCAGGGTGTTGAGGCCTGCAAGGAAGTCGGCGGAATTGAACTGAGCTTTCTGCTCGTCGGTCATGTGGGCATACTCATCGTTGAGCTGCGCTCCGGCTGTGCGACCGAGATAGTAGGATATCGAGTCGCCGAAAGTTGATGGTGTGGCCGACGGATCAGCAGCAGGAGCCTTGTCGGATGAGCATGAGGCTGCCAGGAGCATGGCCGGCAGCATGAGTGCGGTGATTGCCTTTTTCATATCCGACGGTGATTATTCAGGAAGTAATTCGACTACGTCGATGTCGAATATAAGTGTCTGCGCCGGACCGATCACGGGCGGGCCCTGCATTCCGTAGGCGAGCTCCTGGGGTATGTAGAATACGTAGTGAGCGCCTTTGTTCATCATCATGAGGGCTTCGGCGAAGCCTTTGATTACGCTTTCCGGACCGAGGCGCACGGGCTGGCCCGGCTCGGTGGCGTCGAACTGCGAGCCATCAACAAGCGAACCTTTGTAGTAGATCAAAGCCTGCTGGCGCGGACCGATGGTGGGGCCTTCGCCTTTCTTAATCACCTTATAGGCCAGACCGGAGTCGGTGACTTTCACTCCGGGCACTGTCTTGATACTGTCCATGAATGCTTTGCCGGCGGCGATGTTGGCCTGGGCGATATCCATGAACTGCTGCTGTGCTCTCTGCTGCTGCTGTTGCTGCTCAAGCTGCTGACGCTCCATCACGGGCTGGATGAGAGCCTGTACGGCGCGCATATAGGTGTTGAGGGCTGTGGTGTCGGGGTTGTTGACCTGAGTGGCGAATGTGGTGTTGAAGAGCTCCATATTGCAGGGGAGACCTTGCACGCGGAGCTTGATAAGTTCGTCGCGCATGGCGGCACCCATCTTGAGGCCGTCCATGTATCCGGTGTTGACGGTGTCGGCGAGCAGTGCTTGTGTCACTCCACGGAGAAATTCGGAGCGGTAGAGGTCGCGCTCGGCGTCGGTGATTTCGGGAGAGTTGTTGATGTTCTGTCCCATGATGGTGCCCTGGGTGTAGCCTACATAATAGCCTACGGAGTCGGGCGTGTTGGTGGGCTTGAAGTCGGTTTTGGCCTGTGCGGAGCTGCCTATGAGGGCTAAGCCGGCCAGGATGATGGTACGTTTTTTCATTGATTGTGAGATGATGTGACTGGTGAGGAAAGGATGGGGAAAAGCTGTGCCATGCCTTCGGTGGCTGTGGCGGGGATTACGGTGATCCACGAGGGTACAGGTGCCGGACGCGGGTCGATGTAGTATACCGGGATGCCGCGGCGGGCATAGTTGACAAGGCCGGCTGCGGGATACACGGCCATGCTTGTGCCTATGATCACGATTGCGTCGGCCTGCTCCACTATCTGCACTGCCGGCTCATACTCCGGCACCGATTCCTGAAAGAATACGATGTGGGGGCGGACGGGGTCGCCGTATTGGTCGCGTGTGTCGGGCGTGGTGTCGAGATTGTCGGGGGTGAGGGTGTAGACGCGCTCGGGATGTGTGAGCGAGCGTATCTTCATCAGCTCGCCGTGGAGATGGAGCACTTCGGAGGAGCCTCCGCGCTCATGAAGGTTGTCGACATTTTGGGTGATCACCACTACGCGCCAGAATTGTTCGAGGCGGGCAATGAGGCGATGGGCTTCGTTGGGCTCGACGGACATAAGCTCGTGGCGGCGGATGTTGTAGAACTGATGTACCAGAGCGGGATTGCGTGCGAATCCGTCGGCACTGGCCACGTCCATCACCGGGTATTTGTCCCATAGTCCGCCGCTGTCGCGGAAGGTGGATATGCCGCTCTCGGCGCTTACGCCGGCGCCGGTGAGCACCACCAGCAGGGGTCGCTTTTCCATATCGGGGAGAGTATAGCTATATTATATTAATGTGAGTGTGCCGCACCGGGGCCGCATATCCGGGCCTCGCTGCGGCACATTCTATGGATGGTCGGACCGGCTATTAGTTAGCGGGCTCTGCTTCGCAGATTTCGAGTTCGAAAATGAGGGTTTCGCCGGGTTCGATCGACTGATTGCCCTGATTGCCGTAAGCGAGGTCGGCAGGCATGTAGAGGACTACCTTGGAGCCTGCAGGGAAGGTGGTGAGAGCTTCGGAGAAGCCTTTAACTACACCGTTGACGGGGAATTTCACGGTTTCGCCGTTGGAGGAGTCGAACTGAGTGCCGTCGATGTGCTTGCCTACGTACTTCACGGGTACGGGATCCTTGGCTTCCTTATCAGCAACGGCACCGTTGCCGAGGGTGATTACCTTGTAGCTCAGACCGCTTTCGGTGGTCTTGATTTCGGAGTCGGTAGCCTTGAGGGAGTCGACATACTGCTTGCCGCGGTTGTCGTTGGCGAGAGCTTTCTCTTCCATAGCCTTGAGCTGAGCGGCCTGCATCTCCTGCTGACGCTGCATCATGATGGTCTGAGCTTTGCCCATGAGCATCTGAGCGTTGCCGTAGATGGAGGAGTGGATGGAATCGGCGATGGAGTCGGTCTTGAAGGCTGCGGAGAATGCCTTGAAGTAGTCGTCGACGTTCATCTCCACGCCCATCTGAGCCTGGCTCATGAACTGCTGCTTGAGCTGGAGGGCGTAGGACATACCGAGGATATACGACTGGTTGGCGGTGTCGACGTCGAGCACGGTCTTCATACCGGCGAGGAATTTATCCTTGTCGAAGTTGGCCATGATTTCGGGGGGGAGCATACGGCTGATGTTGGCGCCGAGATCGAGACCCTGTACGGTACCGCCATAGTAGGCGAGGGAGTCGGAGAAGTTGGAGAGTCCGGAGGGATTGGCGAGGTCGCCGTTGGCAGCGTTCTTGCTGCAGGATGCAGCTGCGATCATCACGGCAGCTGCGCCGAATAAGAGTAATTTTTTCATTTTATAAAATGTGAATTGAATTTATTGTTTTGTTGTTGTCGTTGATATTGTCTGTTGTGGTGCGGTGCGTCATTCCCCGGCTGTCGGGGTAGCGGCGGGCTGCTGCAGTTCGTCGGTGTGGCGCAGATCCACGAGCTCGACGTCGAATATGGTCACGGCGTCCTTGGGTATCTTGCCATATACTCCTTCATGGCCGTAGCCCTGATCGGAAGGGATATATATGCGGTAGATACCGCCCTTCTTCATCTGCATCAGGCCGTCGCGGAAGCCGGCTATAAGCTCGCGCATATCGAATATGGTGGGCTTGCCGGGCTCTGTGCCGCTGAATTGTGTGCCGTCAATGAGTGAACCGGAGTAGTTGACCATCACGAGGTCCTCGGCTCGGGGTGAGTCGCCTTCACCTTCGGTGACGATCTCCACCATAGTGCCTGTGGGCAGGTTGATGATGCCTTCGCGGCGTGCTATCGAGTCGAGAAAGGCCTGAGAGTTGTCGAGTAACGCGTCGATATCGGCGAGCTGCTCCTGCATGGCTTTAAGATATTGGGTAGCCGTGAGGGGCGTGAAGCCCGTAGGGCGGCCATTGAGCATCTTGTCCATGGCGAGGTTGAAGCGTACGATGCTGAGTTCGTAGCCACCGGCCTGCTGCTGGCGTTCGAATGAACGGTAAGCGGCTACGCCTGCTTCGATACCGTCGAGGAATGCGTCGTCGGTACGGGCATAGCTGAGTGCGGTGGTGACGCCTCGGCGATAGGCTGCTACGATCTGCGGCTCATCTTTGGCCGATTTGCGGGCCATATAGCCGGCCCAGACGGTGGCGAGTGCCTGACTGGCTTTCTTGATCTCGGATTTAGATATCTTGCCTGAGCCTTTGACCATACGTGTGTTGAGGTCGGTGAGATAGGTGTCGGCCTCGCTTTCGGTGAATCCGGTGGACTTGCGGTCGATGGCTTTGAGGATGGTCTTACGGAATACGTCCATATCCACCGTGTAGCCACCGATCTGCTCGGCCTGCTCTACGTAGCGGTAGATGCGGGCACCCTCTTCAAGTCCCTGTACGTAGGGATCGTTGGTGCGGGCGGAGTCGAGCGCCAGAGTCACACCCTTCTTGAAGGATGCTTTCTGCGCGGGAGTCATCGATTGGGTATGGCTCTGCATCGGCTCTTTCCAGAGGGTGGCGAGGGCGGTGCTTATCGAGTCGACTTCAAATTGCTGGAGCTCATGGATACGGGCCTGTGCCGTGAAGGCGGATGCGAGGGCCGAGATGCAGAGCGTCAGGAGGAGTTTGCGCATATCGTCGTCGTTGACAGGATATTATTTGATTACTTCGAGCAGCTCTACGTCGAATATCAGAGTGGCGTTGGGGCCGATTGTGGGGCCTGCGCCGTGAGCGCCGTAAGCGAGTTCGGCGGGGATGTAGAGGCGCCACTTTGCACCTTCGTTCATCATCTGGAGTGCTTCAACCCATCCGGGGATCACCTGTGTGACGCCGAATGTGGCGGGCTCGCCGCGATCTACGGAGCTGTCGAATACGCTGCCGTCGAGCAGACGTCCGGTATAGTGTACTTTCACCTTATCGGTAGCGGTGGGCTTGGGTCCTTTGCCCTCTTCGAGTACTTCGTACTGGAGACCGGAAGGAGTGGTGGCTACCTCGGAGCGCTTGCCGTTTTCCTCAAGGAATTTTTTGCCGGCTTCGGCATTGACCTTGGCGAGTTCGGCTACCTGAGCCTGCTGGCGCTTCTCCATTTCGGCGAAGAAGTCGTGGATCACGGTCTTGGCTTCCTGATAGCTCATCTTCTGCTCTCCCTTGCCGAATACGGCGGCTACGCCGTCGGCGAAGTCGGCTACGTTGAGATCCTGAATACCGCTTGAGCGGAAGTTATTGCCCATGCTGAGCCCGAGGGCATAGCTGATTTTGTCGAGTTGGTTTGTATCCATTTCTTTAGTTGTTGTTTTTGGTTACGGGGGTGTCGGTATGAAAAAAAGACACACCGCAAAGTTAGTTTAAAATCCGTTGACTGACACACATTAGATATATAAAAAATGTTGCGCAATATTAAGGTGTCGTTTTAATCAACATCCGGCTCGGCCCAAAAGTTAGTACCAAAAAATTTTAAGCAAATAAATTGAAAAAAATTGAAATATTTATCTTGCAGTAAATCAGCGGAATGACTGGTTGTGTCACAACTCCGTAACAGATTTAACTTCTGTTAACTATTTTAATAGTAAAATCGTTAATTTCGGCCATAACTTTGCAATGTCAAAAGGATCGAAGTTCCCACGCTTCACTTCAAAATTATCGTAAAACAACTATTTAAATTCTCTTAATTATGGATTCTGCCAATTTTCAAACTCGATTGATGAGCCTACAGGCAAATATGTTGAATTTCGCTGTCATGCTCACTTCCAACCGCGACGATGCTTATGATCTTCTCCAGGATACTACTCTGAAAGTTCTCGCAAATAAAGAAAAATATGTTGAGAATACCAACTTCAAGGGTTGGGTATTTACTATTATGCGCAACATATTTATCAACAACTACCGCCGCGTGGTGCGCTCGGCCACCGTCATTGACCAGACCGAGGACTACTACCACCTGAATGTTTCGCAGGATTCCGCATTTGAATCGCCCGAAGATACCTACGCTGCATCCGAAATCACTGCCGCTATCAACGAATTTCCCGAAAAGTATCGCGTGCCTTTCTCGATGCACGTAGCCGGCTACAAATACAATGAGATCGCTGAAGAGATGGGTCTGCCCTTAGGCACTATCAAGAGCCGCATCTTCTTCGCCCGCCAGGAGCTCCAGAAGCGCTTCGCCGACTTCCGCTGATTTCCCCTCGTATAATAAGAGAAATACAAATGGCCTCCGACGCTTGCCGCGGGGGCCGTTTGTGTATTTTTTGTGATGAAAAAACTGCGGATTTGCAATTCACGTCGATAATGTATAATTTTACGACACTTAAATCAACACAACATCCGCAATACAATGATGAAACGTATATTTCTGCTCACGCTCGTTGCCATCCTGGCAATGCCCTCGATGTGGGGACAGTCGAAACAGTATCAAAGCTTCGGTGTGGCATTCTACAATCTCGAGAATCTCTTCGACACTATCCCCAACAATCCGCTGGGACGCGACGATGAGTTTACCCCCGAAGGTAAAAACTCCTGGGGCTCGCGCAAGTATTGGGCGAAGATCAATAATCTTGCCCGCGCTATCGGCGCCATGACTACTCCTACTACTCCGATCGGTCCGGCCATAATCGGTGTGTCGGAGATCGAAAACCGCGGTGTGCTCGAGGATCTCGTGAAAGCCGAACCTATCAAGAAGTGGATGCTCCAGATCGTGCATCACGACTCGCCGGACCGCCGCGGCGTCGACGTGGGTCTGCTCTACAATCCGCGTCTCTTCCGTGTGCTCAATGTCACTAACCATCGCCTCGATATCGGCTTCCCGACCCGTGACCAGATGTGTGTGGTAGGTGAGATGGGGGGCTCGAAGGTGGGCGTGATCGTGAATCACTGGCCCTCGCGTCTGGGCGGTCAGGAGCAGTCGTCGCCCAACCGTGAGGCAGCCGCCGCTCTCTCGAAGCATATCGCCGACTCGCTCTGGTCTGTTGATCCCAATATCGGTGTGATAATAATGGGTGACCTCAACGACGATCCGATGGACAAGTCGTGTGCCAAGGTGCTCGGCGCGGCCAAGAATCCCGACGGTGTAGGCCCTCACCAGTTCTACAATCCCTGGTGGAAGATGCTCGACCGCGGTATCGGTACGCTCGCTTATAAAGGCTCGTGGAATCTCTTCGACCAGATCATCATCTCGGGCAATCTGCTGAAACAGAATGTAACCGACGGCGGAGTGTACTACTTCAAGGCGCAGGTCAACAACTTTGAATTCCTCAAGGATACCGAGGGCTCGCGTCAGGGCTATCCGCTGCGCACGCATGCCGGCGGCGTTTGGCTCAACGGCTATTCCGACCACTTCCCCACCGAAGTGCTCTTCGTCAAGGAAGTCAACTAAAAATCCAAGGTCCAACAATATTATCGCGGGGGCGACTCATCCGAGCCGTCCCCGTGTTGTATTATAGGATGATATGTGAAATTAGTCAGTTCCTACTCCCAGGCGGATGGGTTTGAGACCTTGTATGGAGAAGTCAGCGGAGAGGCCAAGAGCGTTGAGAACCTTTACGATAGTTGCTATCGTGAGGTTGCGTCCGCTCTCGATCTTCGATATCTGGGCAGTTTGAACGCCTACTCTTTCCCCGAGTTCTTTTTGAGTGAGGTTCAGCGACTTTCGAGCCTCTTTTATTGATGCTCCTATTAATGCAGCTTCAACTTCGGCTTCAAAACATTCTCGAGCCGGCGTGCCCCGTTTGCCGATATGCTTATCGGTCATCTCATCCAAAGTATAAAATTTCATCGCCATACTAAACAAAAGTACAGCAATGTTTCCATATATGGAAATATTCTTGAGCAAAAAATTATTACTCAGGTGATATATACGATGGGATCAGAGGCCGAGGCGGGCGGCGGCGGCGTGCATGGAGGAGTCGGCGCGCGCGAAGCTTCGCTCTACGGCGTTGAGCTCCTGATAGGAGAGGTCGTGCTGCTTGTCGGCTACTTCTTGTGTGAGCGATGTGAGGGCTTGGGTGTAAGCGGTCTGCTGCTCAAGGAATTCTTCCTGTGTGGTGGTCTGATCGAAGCTGTCGGCATACTGATTGTTGAGGCTCACGACTTTGTCGACTGTGGTGTCGGTACAGCTGCCGAACATCATGGATATACCGGCGGCAATGGTGAGGATAAGCGATTTGATGTGTCTGTTCATAGTCGGGTGTGTGTTTAGTTAGTGGTTTTTATAATAAAACAAATCAAAGGGCTTAATTGGTTCGACGACGGTTGCGCGGATGGTGCTCGAGGATTTCCTGACGCAGGTGAGAGCGGTCGAGGTGTATGT
>JAIDTT010000067.1:0-16395 GCA_029060545.1 Paramuribaculum sp.
GTGCGCCGGTGGTTGAGATGGGGAACGAGCGGGCGCGGTGTGTAGCCTCCGTCGACGACGAGGGATCCGAAGTTGGAGATGGTGTGTCGATAGAGGAGGTATTTCTCAAGGTAGTACCTTACGTTGTGGTCGCCCTGCTCGAGTATTATCATTGGGCGTGCTCCGCCTCTCTGGCGCCACAGCTCGAGGTTGGAGAAGAGGCGTCGGAGTTCGGGTGGCAGGGGCTCGCCGAGGAATTGGCGGAAATGATACGAATGAGGCATAGTATTGATTGGTGGGCGGTGCGTGATAACGGCTCATCTGCGGCGTTACTTTCGGGATTCGGTTGCGGTCACATACTCCATACGTATGCTCCCGCGAACCTCACCCTCAGTGCCTGGCATCTGAACCGTTCTGACGCACAGCACCGGGAACTTGTTTGACCGATGATGTGCGACTGAGTATTAGGGCTAACGCTGTGGCATCCATCGGACGAGTCGGACATGGCGGACGGGTCGGAGGGATGTCGTGGTCGTTTGGGGGTGCAAAGTTAAGGCCGGTTTTGGCCGGCCTAACACATATTTTTAAAAAAAATTTCGCGGGGAGGATAAATCAGATGGGGAGGGTGAGGCGGAGGTAGAGGGTGGGGCGGGCGCCGAGGGCGTATTTCTGCGTCGAAAGGCCTTGGTTGAGTTGGCCGGTGGTGGGCTCTACTGATGTGCCGAAGTCAAGATACTGCTTTTTCGTTCCACAAAATTCTTTATACAATGCGGATACGGCGAGCGGGATGGCTCCGTGCTGCCGTCCGTAGGCGGTGGTGGCGATATACTGTGTGTGAACTACGGTGTCGGTGATGTAGAGTAATATGCCTCCGCAAAGTGTGCCTTGGTGGCTGTATACGCCGAGCATGCGTATGTGGCCGGGGAAGCGACCGGCGAGGAGCTGCAATTCGGTGAGTGTGTGCACGGGGTGTGCGTCGTGTCGCTCGTGGAGACATTCGCACAGGATTGCGTGAAATGCTGTCAGATCGGTCGAATACGCGGTGCGCAATCCTGCTTCTACGGCTTTTCGGGCTGCCTGTCGCATTGATTCATTGTCGACACGGGGCTCGCGGAGCGGAATGGCTGATGAGATTACGGCGCCGGTGAAGGTGGCTCCGCGATGCAGAAGGGCTGCGATATCGGCTTCTGATGGATAGCGGTGATAGATGTGTGGCACGGGGCGATAATCTATCCGGTGGATTCCATTTGCTTTACACCACTCCGCTATGGTGTCGGCCACTTCAGCTATACGGCAATCGGGCAGATGACGGCGCCCAACAATAAGGCCGCCGTAGGTAAGGCCGCGGTGCGACACGAGTGTGTCGCCCTCGCGGTTGGCCGGGAGTACGGCAAGGAGCCTGCCTGTCGGCCCATCCTCGATCAGCAGTGAGCAATCGGTGAAGCGGTCGGCATGGTAGTCCATATATCCGCGAAGATGCAGAAATGTGCCGTTGGCCGATGTGGCGATGAAATCGTCCCATCGGCTTCGGCTTTGTGGTGTATAGGGCGTGACTTTCATCAGAGCATGAGGCGGTAGATCTCGGTGGTGGCTTCGGAGTCGAGCGGCAGATAGTTGCCGAGCAGTGTACCTTTGTTTTCGTGGAGATGCTTAACCATGAGTGGTATATCGGGGTTTTCCACTCCGAGCTGAGCCATGGTGAGTGGCAGGCCGAGTGAAGCGAAAAATGCTTTCAGCCGCTCGATGGTGATAGCGGCGGCTTTGGCGTCGTCGGCTTCTTCGACGCCGAACACGCGGCGGCCAAGCTGGGCTATCTTAGCCGGCTTCGTACGCGATACATAGGTGAGATAAGCGGGGAATACCACTGCCAGGCCGGCGCCGTGGGCAACATTGTAGAGGGCTGATATCTCGTGTTCGATCGCATGGCTGCTCCAATCTTCGAGGCGGCCTGTGCCGCACACGCCGTTGTGGGCGAGGGTACCGCACCACATTATATTAGCGCGTGCCTGATAGGAGCACGGATCGGCCATCACTTCAGGAGCTTCGGCGATGATGGCCTGAAGTACTCCTTCGCTCACACGGTCGGTCACTTCCACATCATCGGTCGGGGAGAAATAGCGCTCCAGTATGTGAGCCATCATATCGGCTATGCCGGCGGCGGTCTGCTCCGGCGGCAGAGTGTAGGTCAGTTCGGGATTGAGCATCGCTACTTTCGGGCGGAGCGCCACATCGGTGCGGAGGCTTATCTTGCGCATTCCGTCGGTGAGTGTGATGACGGAATTGCCCGAGCCTTCGCTTCCGGCAGCCGGGATGGTGAGCACAACGGCTACGGGCAGGGCTTCTCCCACTACGGCCTTGCCTGCCCAGAAGTCCCAGAAGTCGCCTTGGTATGGCACTCCGGCAGCTATCGCTTTGGCGGTATCGATCACGGATCCACCGCCGACGGCGAGCAGTCCGTCGATATTCTTCTCGCGGCATATACGGATGCCCTCGCGCACCTTCGGGTCGGTGGGATTGGGGTCGATACCGCTCAGTTCGGTCCAGGTGATGCCGGCTTCGGTGAGTGAATCGGTGACGCGGCCGAGCACACCGCTACGGCGTGCCGATCCGTGGCCGCTCACGACCAGTACATTTTTCAACCCAAGCGCACTCAACTCGGCACCGGCACGGCACTCGGCCTGCGGTCCGAATACGTAGCGCGTAGGTGTATGGTAGGTAAATGGAATCATGACTTGTGAAATATTTGGGTTTACAAAAATACACCAATTAATAATATATGCCAAAAAAGAAAAATTTCCTTAATGCTTGGCAATACGCCGTATTTAATATACTTTTGCAGTAAAGTAATCCGACTGTCAACAATCATTAATCAATATCTATATTAAAAAAAAGTAACATTATGTGGTTAACTAATTCATCTATAGGACGCAAGCTGGTGATGGCCATTACCGGCGCCGCTCTTATACTGTTTGTGACTTTCCACGTGCTGATGAATGCTGTGGCGCTCATCAGTCCGGCCAGCTACAATGCTATCTGTGCCTTCCTCGGTGCCAACTGGTATGCACTGGTTGCCTCGATGGGCCTGGCCGCACTGTTTATCATCCACATCATCTACGCTCTGTGGCTCACCGTTCAGAACCGTCGCGCCCGTGGCACAGCCCGCTACGCCGTATCCACCCGTCCTCCTCAGGTTGAGTGGTCGTCGAAAAACATGCTCGTGCTCGGTATCGTAGTGGTAGCATTCCTCGTGGTTCACCTTATCCAGTTCTGGGCCAAGATGCAGCTCACCGAGCTTCTCGAATGCAAGCCTGCTGAAATCGAAGGCGTGGAAGCCGCTCCCCAGTCCGGTACGCTCTTCATTCAGGCTGCCTTCTCGTGCATCTGGACTCCGATCATCTACATCATCGGCTTCGTGGCTCTCTGGTTCCACATGACCCACGGCTTCTGGTCGATGTTCCAGAGCGCCGGTTGGAACAATGATATCTGGATCAAGCGCCTCAAGACTATCGGCTGCTGGTGGACTACCATCGTGATCGGTCTCTTCGTGGCTCAGGCCGTAGTATTCACCGTGATGGCCAACCGTGCCGACAAGCCTTATGTGACCTGCCCCGAACTTCAGGAGCAGTATGCAATCTTCGCTGAGGAATATAATGAGAAGCTCGCCGGCGCTGAGGCTACCGACGACGTGATCCCCGCCAACAGCGAGTGTGTGGAAGAGTGTGCAGCCGACTGCGGCGACAACTGCGAGTGCCCCGAAGATTGCACCAACTGCGCTGATGCCGAATAAACCCGCGAGTAGAATCCAAATTATTTACCAAGTATTACCATTACCATTATGGCAGATATAAAGAATCTCGAGGGTATGATCGACTCTACCCCCATCATGAAGGACTACGCCGATATCGAGTCGTCGGCTCTTCCCGAATACCAAATAGACAGTAAGATTCCCGAAGGCCCCATCGCCGAAAAGTGGACCAACTATAAAGCTCACCAGAAGCTCGTAAACCCCGCCAACAAGCGTCACCTCGATATCATCGTGGTAGGTACCGGCCTCGCCGGCGCATCGGCAGCCTCCACACTGGCGGAACTCGGCTTCAACGTGTGGAACTTCTGCATCCAGGACTCCCCCCGTCGCGCTCACTCGATCGCAGCCCAGGGCGGTATCAATGCAGCCAAGGACTATCAGAACGACGGTGACTCCGTATACCGTCTTTTCTACGACACCGTGAAGGGTGGCGACTTCCGCTCCCGTGAGGCTAACGTGTACCGTCTGGCCGAAGTGTCGAACAACATCATCGACCAGTGTGTACAGCAGGGTGTGCCTTTCGCCCGCGAATACGGCGGCCTGCTTGCCAACCGCTCCTTCGGCGGCGCTCAGGTGTCACGTACGTTCTACGCCAAGGGTCAGACCGGTCAGCAGCTTCTGCTCGGTGCTTACGCCTCCCTCAACCGCCAGATCGAAAAGGGTCAGGTACGCTCCTTCAACCGTCGCGAGATGCTTGATCTCGTGATCGTAGACGGCCGCTGTCGCGGTATCATCGTGCGCAATCTCGTGACCGGTGAGCTCGAACGCTATGCCGCTCACGCCGTAGTGCTCGCCACGGGTGGCTATGGCCGTACATTCTTCCTGTCGACCAATGCTATGGGCTGCAACGGCTCTGCTGCTATCCAGGCATTCAAGAAGGGCGCTTACCTCTCGAACCTCGCATTTACCCAGATTCACCCCACCTGTATCCCCGTTCACGGCGAAGATCAGTCGAAGCTCACCCTTATGAGTGAGTCGCTCCGCAACGACGGCCGCATCTGGGTGCCCAAGAAGAAAGAGGATGCGGAAGCTATCCGCGCCGGCAAGAAGAAACCTACCGATATCCCCGACGAGGACCGCGACTTCTATCTCGAACGCCGCTATCCGGCATTCGGTAACCTCTGCCCCCGCGACATCGCCAGCCGTGCTGCTAAAGAGCGCTGCGACGCCGGCTACGGCGTAGGTACCGGCAATGCCGTATATCTCGACTTCAAGTATGCTATCGACCGCCTCGGCGCCGACGTGGTACGCGACCGCTACGGTAACCTCTTCGATATGTATCAGATGATTTCCGATGATAATCCCTACGAGACTCCTATGATGATCTTCCCTGCCTCCCACTACACTATGGGCGGTATCTGGGTAGACTACGAGCTTCAGACTTCTATCAAGGGTCTCTTCGCTATCGGCGAATGCAACTTCTCCGACCACGGTGCAAACCGTCTCGGTGCTTCCGCTCTGATGCAGGGTCTGGCCGACGGCTACTTCGTGCTTCCCTACACTATGCAGAACTATCTGAGCGATCAGATCAAGGTGCAGCACCCCGGCACCGACGCTCCCGAATTTGACGCCGCCGAGAAGGCTGTACGCGACCGTATCGCACGCCTTATGGCCATCAAGGGTACAAAGAGCCCGGATCAGATCCACAAGAAACTCGGCCATATCATGTGGGAATTCGTAGGTATGGGCCGCACGCTCCAGAGCCTGGTGAAAGCTCTCGACAAACTCGAAGAGGTGAAGAAGGAATTCTACTCCGACCTGCTCATCGTAGGCGAAGCCGACACTATGAACACTGAGCTCGAAAAGGCACTCCGCCTCGAGGACTTCCTCGTAATGGCCAAGATGATGGCTATCGACGCCCTCCATCGCAACGAATCCTGCGGCGCACACTTCCGCGAAGAGTATCAGACCGCCGACGGCGAAGCCGCCCGCGACGACGAGCACTATATGTATGTATCCTGCTGGAAGTATACCGGCGACAATGAGAAGCCCGTGCTCCTCAAAGAGCCCCTCAACTATGAGGCCATCAAGGTACAGACCCGCAACTATAAATCATAATAAGCGACCGCTAACGTCTATAACCTTCAAAACAAACATTCAATGGAAACAACAATAAGCGTAAACCTGAAAATCTGGCGTCAGCGTGGTCCCAAAGAAAAGGGTCAGTTTGTCAACTACCACGTCGACGGCGTATCGACCGGCAGCTCTTTCCTCGAAATGCTCGACATGCTCAACCAGCAGCTCGTAGAGAAGGGTGAGGAGCCCGTAGTATTCGACAACGACTGCCGCGAAGGCATCTGCGGCATGTGCTCCCTCTATATCAACGGTCATCCCCACGGCCCGGTGCAGGGTATCACTACCTGCCAGCTCCATATGCGTAAGTTTGCCGACGGCGACACCATCACTATCGAGCCCTGGCGCTCGGCTGCATTCCCTGTGATCCGCGACCTTATGGTAGACCGCAATGCTTTCGACAAGATCCAGCAAGCCGGAGGCTATGTATCGTTTAACTGCGGCGGTGCTCCTGACGCTAATGCTACCCCCATCTCCAAGGAGACTGCCGACGTGGCTATGGACTCCGCTACCTGTATCGGCTGCGGTGCCTGCGTGGCTGCCTGCAAGAATGGTTCCGCTATGCTCTTCGTCAGCGCCAAGGTAAGCCAGTTTGCTCTCCTTCCCCAGGGTCAGGTAGAGCGTGCTCGCCGTGCCCGCGCCATGGTGCGCCGCATGGATGAACTCGGCTTCGGCAACTGCACCAATACCGGTGCGTGTGCCGCCGAATGTCCTAAAAACATCCCGCTGAGCAATATCGCCCGTCTCAACCGCGAATTCGAAAAGGCCAAATTCGCCGACTAATTTCCGGCAAGGCTTTTCATCCTATAGGAGGTGTGCAGGCATTGAGCCTACGCACCTCCTTCGTGTTATTTTTCAATAAAAAATCTTCCTTTGCGAATTTTTTTTGAAAAATGGAGTTACTTTTGTGGATGAGTGCGCCTTTGGTGCGACTTGATTGTTTAACTCTAAAAATTATGACTATGAAGAAGACAGGTGTGTATATGGCGGTGTGCGGACTGCTGGTAGGCGTGGGACTATGGTTGCTGGGAACGCAGATCAAGGGTGGCCTAAATGGTATTTCTGACAATCAGCGTGTGGTGACTGTGCGCGGACTGTCGGAGCGCGAAGTGAGGGCCAATAAGGTGACATGGCCTATCGTGAGCAAGGAGGTGGGCAATGACTTGCCATCTATCTATGCTAATGTGGAGAGGACTAATGATGCTATATTGGCGTTTCTGAAGTCGAACGGGATCGAGGATGCTGAGATCGCGGTGAATGCTCCGCAGGTGATCGATCTGCAGGCTGACCGCTACAGCAATATGGATCAGCGCTACCGCTACAATGTGACTAATGTGGTGGTGGTGACTTCCTCGCAGGTGGATAAGGTGAATGAACTTATCCAACGGCAGACGGAGCTGCTGAAGCAGGGCATCGCTATCGTAGCGGGCGACTATCAGTATCAGACGACCTACGAATATACTGATCTCAATTCGATCAAGCCTGAGATGATTGCTGACGCTACGACGAATGCGCGCGAGGCGGCGAAGAAGTTTGCTGATGATTCGGACAGTAAACTTGGCAAGATTAAGACGGCTTCGCAGGGGCAGTTTACGATCGAGGATCGCGACCAGTACACTCCTTACATCAAGCGCGTGAGGGTGGTTTCAACGATTGTATACTATCTTAAGGATTAAAAGAATCGGCCGTCCGGGTTGGGATCCGGACGGCCGATCTTTTCTTTGAATAATATAAATGGGTAGCGATATTAAGTTATTGGAGGTGAATCTGCCAAATTAGACAAAATATTATTAGTAATTTTTATTGCAGGGTGTATTAGACGACGTATTATAACTCATATCTGTATTTTATATTATTACAAATATCGTCAAGATTGTAATCACCACTTCCGATTGCTCGAGCCATCTGAACAAACCCAATAAAATCATCGTCAGATGTATCATATGCAGCAATAATTTCAGTCTTGTCTTTATTCAAAATGTAAATTACGTCTCCGAATACTATATTTCCAAAGTTGTTTTTAGCTCTGAATTTGTGTTCAACGACAAACCCACGGAACTCACATTTAGAGTTATAATCCTCTATCAACTCGGAAAATAGTTTATTAGCTTTTGTCTTTAATTCATTTCTTTTTTCCTCATTTCGTTGCACTTTTTTTGAGTAATCATTATAAAAATCGCCATACTTACCCCGCCAATATTCACGACTTTCTATATCGGAATCTATCCGACTTTGGAGGCTTTCTGCTTCTCGCATTAGCGAAATAATTTTGGCTGATTTCTTTATATTTGCTTCTGTGAGAATATTTCGGGCCAATGTATCGCATTTGGTTGAAATTGGATCATAGGATTCAGGAATATACAACGACGCCATCGTAGTATTTGCCACCATATCGTTTAACTTGTCCTCTTCAGTTTTACATGAAGGCATAATGAAAACGACGCTAAGTATTAGGAGTAGTTTCTTCATATATTGCTTATTTTAAGCAAAGTTATATGAATTTATGAATATAAACAAATATACGTCAATACTTCGCTAAAATCTCATATATGGTACTTGTATTTGTTTTATATTTAATGTATATCGAGATGCTCCATTCGACGCTGCCCGCATTAGGGTGCGTTTTCCGAAAACGAGCAAGGGGCTGCGCAGCGCGCAGCCCCTTGCGGTATGATGGAGGTGTCAGTCGATGAATTGCTCTACTACTCTGGAGTCGTTGTGGAAGAACATTACATAGTATATCGGTATATAGGTGATGCGGTTGGATGTGTAGACTTTTCGTTCGTTGGAAAGTACATAGGCGTTGTTGATGTTGTAGTCTTCAATTGAAAGGAATTTACTCAGGGCGCTATGGACTGTATAATCTTTTCCTGACTTCACTTCCAACGGTGTGTTGGATAGATTGTCGGCGTCGTCAAGTAGAAAATCAACCTCGCCATTTTTCTTATTGTCATAATAGTAGAGATTATAGCTGTGGGCTTTAAGTTCCTGAGCGACTACTGTTTCATAAACTGTGCCGAGGTTGATGCTCTTTTCGTCGGACATTATCGCCTTGATGTTGTTGCGATAGTAGATTGATGATAGTATTCCGACGTCGTTAAGGTATAGTTTCAGCAGATTTTTACCGCTGTTTTCTACCAATGGATATGATGGCTTACTTATGGCTTTGACTTCTAATGCCACGCCTGCTGATATGAGATACTCAAATTCATCAAAATAATCGGCCGCACGCTTCCAACTTTTATTCTCGATATTCTTGATCACCATTCTCTTCTTCTTATTTTCAAGGGTGGATGGGATCATCTCGAAGATACGGCGTATCTTAAGTCGGGTGTTGTGTTCTGCTTCATATTTTGAACAGTCGACTTCATAGAGATTGTGCACTTCATTCTGAATTGATCGGATCTCTACTATATTACGAGTGTCGACAAAGGTTGCTACGGCTTTGGGTAATCCACCTACTATCAGATACTTCTTAAATAGATCGAGCATCTTGTCGTGCATCGACTCAGATAGTTCTTTCCTATTGGCAAAACTCTCTCTCATTGTTTCCACGGTATATTCACCTACACCATTGGCATATAGAAATTCTTCAAAGTCCATTGGGTACATATTTACCACTTCGAGGCTACCGATAGGTACGGACTGGGTGTTTTTCAACGTGATTCCGAGTAGAGATCCGCTTGCAATGTAGGTGAACTTATTGTCGCGCATCAGGAATTTTACCAAAGTAAGCAGGTGGTCGTATGCTTGAATCTCATCTATGAATACGAGGGTGTTGTCGCGATCCTTCATACTGTCGCCGGCCACGGTGCTTAGTGCCAGATAGAAGTCCTTTGTAGTTCGTACATCAGCGAATATGCGGTCGCCCAACTTGTCTTCCTCCATATTAATCTCAATATAGTTGGGGAACATTTTCTGTCCGATCCATCGGATTATATAGGATTTTCCTATCTGTCGGGCACCTTCCACCATCATCATTCGATCGGAATTTGATGCGAGGTATTTTTCTATTTGTTTGGAGATTTTTCTATATAGCATATTCACAGTATTTTAACTCTGCAAATATAATGTTTATTTCTGAAAAAGGTGCGTTTTCCTATAAAATATTGGGTGAAAAAGGTGCGTTTTCCTATGATTTGAGAGGTGAAAAAGGTGCGTTTTCCGAAAACGAGCAAGGGGCTGCGCGGTGCGCAACCCCTTGCGGTATGATGGAGGGATGGGATCGGGTTTATTCGTACTGCGACCAGTCGACGTTGTGCATGTCGCCGGTAGCCTTAAAGGCGGTGTGGAAGCCGAGCGATGCCTCGAGTGTGTGGGGTGTCTGGCCACCCTTGCCGAGCTTGAGATAGTCGAGCAGGAGCTGCTTATAGGAGGGATGAACGCAGTTTTCGATGATCTTATGAGCGCGCTGCACGGGGTCGAGTCCGCGGAGGTCGGCTACGCCCTGATCGGTGATGAGTACGTCGACGGAGTGCTCGGTGTGGTCGACGTGGGATACCATGGGCACGATGTTGCTTATCAGTCCGCCCTTGGTGATGGAGGGGCAGGAGAAGATGGAGAGGTAGCCGTTGCGTGTGAAGTCGCCCGAGCCACCGATGCCGTTCATCATGCGGGTGCCTACGACGTGTGTGGAGTTGATGTTGCCGAAGATGTCGGCTTCGAGGGCGGTGTTCATGGCGATGACGCCGAGTCGGCGGATGATCTCTGGGTTGTTGGAGATCTCTGCGGGGCGGAGCACAATCTTATCGCGGAAGAAGTCGAGGTTGGAGAGTACTTCGGCTTCGGTCTTGTCGGAGAGGGTGAGTGAGCATGAGCTGCCGAATTTGCACTTGCCGAGCTTCATGAGTTCGATCACGGCATCCTGCATTACTTCGGTGTACATCTCAAACTGGGGGATTTCGGGGGCGTCGCCGAGGCCGAAGAGTACGGCGTTGGCTACGTTGCCTACACCGGACTGGATGGGGAGGAAGGTCTTGGGCAGACGGCCGGCGCGCATTTCGCCGATGAGGAATCCGCACACGTTGGCACCGATCTGGAGGGTGGTGTCGTCGAGCTCGGTGAAGCCCTTGATGCCGTCGTAGCTGTCGCTGTGGACTACGCCTACGATCTTCTCGGGATCGAGCTTCACGGTGGGAGCGCCTATGCGGTCGCTGGCCTTGAATACGGGTATCTCGCGACGGTAGGGGGGATCTAGGGGCATGTAGATGTCGTGGAGGCCGTACATATCGCGGGGGAGCTTGGAGTTGAGCTCAAGGATGATCTTCTTGGCGTGTTTGGCGTATGTAGGTACGTTGCCTACACCGGTGCCAAGCACTACTTCGCCGTTGTCCATCACGTCGGCTACTTCGAAGATGGCTACATCCATGTCGCCGTAGAATCCATAGCGGAATTTTTGGGCGAGCTCGGAGAGGTGGAGGTCGAAGTAGTGAGCGTCGTGGGAGTTGATGCGCTTGCGGAGGTCGGGGGTGTTCTGGTAGGGTGTGCGACGGTTGATGGCGTTGGCACGTGCCAGTGCGCCGTCGGCCCAGTTGTTGGTCGAAGCACCGGTGAAGATATTGATCTTATAGTCAATGCCCTGCTCGTGGAGCTTTTCGGCGCGCTCTGCGATGGCGTTGGGCACTACTTTGGGAGAGCCTGAGGCTGTGAAGCCGGAGAAGCCGACGTTGTCGTCGTGGTTGACAAGCTCGGCTGCTTCCTGAGGGGTGAGAATGGGAAATGCCATGGTTGAAAATGGTGATATGTTGGTATATTTTTAGTAGTTTTAGTAATTTTGTGCAAAATTACTATTTGTTGCGCATATTTTCAAGAAATGTGCCTTTTAAAGTATGGAATCCAAACGCTTATATATCGAAACCTACGGCTGCCAGATGAATGTGGCCGACAGTGAGGTGGTGGGCGCCATCATGGAGATGGCCGGATACAGCCTCACAGACACGCTCGACGAGCGCACTGCTGCTGTGCTCCTCAATACCTGCTCTATCCGCGACAATGCCGAGCAGAAGATACTATCGCGTCTGCAATATCTCGGGTCGCTCCGACGCAAGCGTCCCCACGGGCGCCGGCTCATAGTGGGTGTGATAGGCTGTATGGCGGAGCGCGTGAAGGATGATCTGATCAGCAATCACGGTGTAGACCTGGTGGCGGGTCCCGACTCGTATCTCGATTTGCCGAATCTGTTTGCTGCCGCAGAGCAGGGTCAGCCGGCCATCAACGTGGAGCTGTCGACAACCGAGACTTACCGCGATGTGGTGCCGGTGCGTCTGCCGGGTCATGTGGTGGGCGGCTTCATTTCGATAATGCGCGGATGCAACAATTTCTGCTCTTACTGCATAGTGCCTTACACACGCGGCCGGGAGCGTTCGCGCCCTATCGAAAGCATTCTCAATGAATTGGCTGATCTGCGTGCCAAGGGATATCGCGAGGCTACACTGCTGGGACAGAATGTGAATTCGTATCGCTACGAGGCGCCCGACGGCACGACTGTGAATTTCGCCGATCTGCTGAAAGCTGTGGCTGATGCGGCTCCGGATATGCGCATCCGCTTCACTACGTCGCACCCCAAGGATATGACCGACGATATAATAGAGGCAATAGCATCGCGCCCGAATATCTGCCGCCATATACATCTGCCTGTGCAGAGCGGAAGCAATGCGGTGCTGAAGGCTATGAACCGCAAATATACTGCGGAATGGTATCTTGACCGCGTGGCTGCCATACGCCGCGCGATGCCTGACTGCGCTATCACCACAGACCTCTTCACCGGCTTCCACGGCGAGACGGAGGAGGACTTCCTGCAGACGCTTGATCTGATGCGCCGGGTGGGCTTCGATGCCGCGTTTATGTTTAAGTACTCGGAGCGCCCCGGTACTCTCGCGTCACGCACGATGTCCGACAATGTGCCCGAAGAGGTGAAGATTGACCGCCTCAACCGCATGATCGCGCTGCAGAATGAGTTGTCGCGCGAGGCGCACCGCCGCTATATCGGCCGCGACGTAGAGGTGCTCGTAGAGGGTGTGGCGAAGCGCAGCAAGGAGCAGATGGTGGGTCGCACGGAGCAGAATGATGCCGTGGTGTTTGCGCGCGGCACAGCCAAAGTAGGCGACACCGTAAAAGTACGCATCACCGACGCCACTTCCGCCACTCTCATCGGCGAGATGATGGGGTAAGACTAATTAGACCAATTGGACAAATAAGCGAGGGCGCGCCGGGAAGATGGCGCGCCCTCGCTGTATACGGGGATGTGCGGGATTTAATATACTTGGTCTACGTTGGCAGGGGATTCGGGTTTGCCTGACATTTTATACCATACGTAGGCGATATAGGCCAGTACGAAGGGTACGAGTACGGATACCCACGACATCACTTTGAGGGTGAAGATCGATGAGCTGGAGTTGGCGATGGTGAGCGACGACTGCACGTCGGTGAGCGACGGATAGTAGGCTGTGGCGTTGAAGCCGGCTACGCAGAAGAGGCTGATCACTACCAGTGCTGTGCCTGCTCCCGACCACCAGAAGCCGTGGCGGTAGCCCTTGATGATGAGTGGAGCGGCGATGCCCCAGAGCACGCCTACCACGCCGAGCAGGAAGATGCAGGCTACTACCGGCATGTCGAGGAGGTTGTAGAGATACTTATTGGCTACCCATTGCATCGAACCGTCGGGGGCTACCTGAACGCCGTCGGCGGTAAGGAGTACGGCTGCGAATACGAGGAAGAGCACTACGAAGATGGCGGCGTTGACCACGAGGTTGCGGCGCATCTTGCGGTGGAACGATTCGTCGTGGCTCACGGCCATGATGAGATAGAGCGCGCCGAGAGTGCGGGCGAGCATCAGTACCATCACGCCCATCAGGAGGTTTTTCCAGCAGATGATGGCTTCGAGCCCGTGTGTGGGAGCCCACTGCGAGATCACGGGTGCGGCGCCGTCGAGGATGTTGGTCTTGGTGACTGTGAATTCACCGCCGAAAAACATCATGGCTACTGCTTCGCCGAGCAGTGTACAGCCGACACAGCCGTTGATGAAGAGGAATACGTCGTAGGTGCGGGTGCCGAAGATGTTGCCGGGCTTGGAGCGGAATTCATAGCTGACGGCCTGGAGGATGAAGCTGAATAGTATCAGCATCCAAAGCCAGTAGGCACCACCGAAGCTGGTGGAGTAGAATAGAGGAAAGGAGGCGAAGAATGCGCCGCCAAACACTACGAGGGTGGTGAAGCCGAGTTCCCACTTCTTGCCGAGCACGTTGATGATGAGTCGGCGATCGGTGGAGGTGAGGCTACGGCAAAGCAGCATCGACTGGCCGCCCTGCACGAAGAGCAGAAATACTAAGGCTGCGCCGAGCACGGCGATGATCAGCCACCAATATTGTTGCAGACAAGTGAGTGTATCCATAAGGCGTTAGTCTTTGAGAGATTCATAATCCATTTTCGAGCCCTTGGATATCTGGCGGAGCATGATGCCGATTTCGGCGGCAAGGAATCCGGTGAATATAAGGGCGAAGAGACAGAAGGTGAGGATGACCGTAGCTGTGGGGATAGCCGATATGGCGGCCTGTACGGGCATCAGATCCTGAATGATCCACGGCTGACGGCCTACTTCGGCTGTGACCCAACCGGCCTGCGAGCAGATGTAGACGAGCGGGATGGAGAGCATGGCCACCCACAGGAGCCATTTCTTGTCGAGCCAGCCTTGGCGACGGTAGGCACTGAAGAGCATCACGGCGATGACCAGTACGAGCAGGCCGCCGATGCATACCATCAGACGGAAGGCATAGAAGGTGAGACCGATGGGTGGCACTGCATCTTCGGGTGATGAGAGGTAGCCGTAGCCGAAATATTGGTAGTTGGCCTTGAGATCGGCAGCGGCGGCGCTCATTGCGGCGGTATCGCCTGCGGCCATGGCGGCATCGTAAGTGCGGAGGGCTTCATGGGCCTGACGTCCCATGGCGATGCGCTCTGCGTAGCTAACGGTATGGATGGTGTCGCCTGACTCGGTGAGCTCTATACCGTCGATGAGATCGTTGATGCCGGGAACGAAGCCGTTGAGGCTATGTGTGGCCAGCAGGGATAGACCTTTGGGGATGGAGATGTCGAAGAGATAGGGGTCGAGATCGTCGCCGGGCTGCTTGTCGGGGTTGAGCATGGCGATGCCTACGAGTTCCTGACCGCACTTGCCGTCGTAGAGGCCCTCCATTGCGGCGAGTTTCATGGGCTGAACGCGGGCTACGTCGACAGCGGAGTTATCGCCCGACCAGAGGGTGATGAGCATACCGATGGCGCCTACCCAGCCACCGACCTTGATGGAGCGGATGGCGAGCTCGGGGTTGCGCTTCTTGTAAAGGAACCATGCGCTGACGCCGAGCACGAAGATGCCGGCGAGAATCCATCCGCTGAATACGGTGTGGATAAACTTATGCACGGCTACAGGGGAGAAGGCTACGGCCCAGAAGTCGTCCATGACATTGCGCATCTGCGCGGGATCAAACTCCATGCCTACGGGATACTGCATCCATGCGTTGGCCACGAGAATCCAGAGGGCTGAGAGGGTGGCGCCGATGGCGGTGAGCCATGTGGCGGTGAGGTGGAAGCCTGCGCTGACCTTCTTCCAGCCGAAAAACATCACGGCTACGAAGGTGGCCTCCATGAAGAAGGCGAGGATACCTTCGATAGCCAGCGGGGCGCCGAATATGTCGCCTACAAACCAGCTGTAGTTGGACCAGTTGGATCCGAATTCAAATTCGAGGATGATACCGGTGGCTACGCCGATGGCGAAGTTGACACCGAATAGGGTCATCCAAAACTTGGTGATAGCCAGCCAGCGCTCAGAGCGTGTGCGGTAGTAGATCGTCTCCATTACGGCAACGATCACTGCCAGACCAAGTGTGAGCGGTACAAAAAGCCAGTGGTACATAGCGGTAAGGGCGAATTGTGCCCTCGACCAGTCGACCGTGCTGATTAAATCGTTCATGATACTTGAGAATTGGTAATAGTAAGGATATTAATGTTTATTATAATGTATGATGTCAGCGTGTGAGGGAAGTGCGTACGGCCTGTGCGCGCTCGGCGTCGGTGGAGTAGTCGCGTTTCAGCAGATCGGGGAAGAAGAGGAGCTTCATCACGGCGAAGAGCAGTATGGCCTTGAGTATGATGAGGAGCCAAAGAGTGCGGCCTGTAGACTTCATGGATCGGAAGCCGTCGACATACAGGTCGGCCACGCGGCTCAGGAAGCTGCGCACCCGTCGGGGAGCGGTTTTGGCAGTGGATTGGGCGGACATACAGGCTTTGCGATTGGTGTAGGTAGCAAAGCTAAACAAAAATTTGCAATGAACAGGCTAAATCCGCTGAAAAATCGCTTAAGAAAATTGATTTGTCAAAAAAAACATCAAAAACTCTTGTCGGATTCAAAAAGTATGCTTACCTTTGCATCGCTTTTACGCCAAAGCCCGCAAGGGCGGCGACGCAAAAGGGTGCTTAGCTCAGCTGGTTCAGAGCATCTGCCTTACAAGCAGAGGGTCGGGGGTTCGAATCCCTCAGCACCCACC
>JAIDTT010000067.1:16495-22008 GCA_029060545.1 Paramuribaculum sp.
GGGTGCTTAGCTCAGCTGGTTCAGAGCATCTGCCTTACAAGCAGAGGGTCGGGGGTTCGAATCCCTCAGCACCCACCAAAGCAGAGTATCTGCAAAGACATAATCATTATCACACCATCCCGGGTGCTTAGCTCAGCTGGTTCAGAGCATCTGCCTTACAAGCAGAGGGTCGGGGGTTCGAATCCCTCAGCACCCACCCCAAAGTAGGAATTCTCATATTTGAAGAAAATCGTGAAGCTTCAGGCCTCACGATTTTGTTTTTATTATATGTCCGCACCATATTTGGGCTTGAGCCCGCGGCTGCGCAGATAGCGCATTGTGTCGCGATAGCCTGAGTCGAACACTTTGGTGATACCCTTGAGATCAAATACTTTGTATTGGGCTATCTCCTCGGTGGATATCATCATGTCGGCCATGGCCATATCCTCCCATGTGTTGTTTTTGGTGATGAGCTCGTATGAGCGCATCGATACGTCCATCAGGGTGTTGGATACCGGGCGATCGATCAGTGGCGATACATTCACTCCGATAAGGAATTTGCATTTGTTGCGTATAGCCCAGCAGGGGAGGTTGCCCAGCACACCGCCGTCGACGTAGCGCACGCCGTCGATCTCGATAGGCTTGAAAGCGATGGGGATGCAGCACGAGGCGGCCACTACCTCGGGTATTGCGCCTGTGGAGAAGGCTACTTTGCGACCTTTCTCCAGATCGGTGGCGCACACCACGGTAGGTATAGGGAGTTGCTCAAGGCGGTCGTAGGGTATGGTGTGGTGAAGGAAATCCTGGAATTTTTCGAGGCTGAACAGTCCGCCCTTGGGCATACCGAAGGAGGTGAGGCTGGAAAACTTCAGTTTCTCGAAGAGCTGGAGCATCTTGCGCGGCGGTATGCCGGCCGCATGCATCACGGCCACAACCGATCCGGCGCTCACGCCTGCCAGGATCTGCGGCTTCAGCCCTACTTCGAGCAGGGCCTCGATAGCCCCGGCATGGGCAAAGCCGCGTGCGCCGCCGCCCCCGAGAGCCAGACCGGCGGTGAATGGATATGTCTTGGGAGCGTGTTTCTTGATGTCGTATCCGAAAAATCTCATAATGCGTAATAGTGTGAAGCGGAGGTGATTTACAGGTATAACAACCGTAAGGGCAAAAAAGATGTGGCAAAGAGCATCCGATTGACTCATTGTCGCTAAATTTTTCGTACCTTTGCGGTAGTCCAAAACCACATCAATCTGCTATGCAATCTATAGTACATCCTATCAAGATTTTCGCCGGCACAGCCTCCCGCTATATGGGCGAGGAGATCTGCAAAGACCTCGGCGTAGAGTTAGGCAAAATGAACGTGCAGCACTTCGCCGACGGCGAATTTGAAGTATCGTTTGAAGAGACGGTGCGCGGCTGCGAGGTCTACCTCGTGCAGTCGACCTTCCCCAACAGCGACAACCTCATGGAGCTGCTCCTTATGATCGACGCCGCCAAGCGCGCCAGCGCCCATGCGGTAATTGCCGTGATTCCCTACTTCGGCTGGGCACGTCAGGACCGCAAGGACAAGCCCCGCGTGAGCATCGCCGCCAAGCTCGTGGCCGATCTGCTGATGGCCGCCGGCGTAAACCGTGTGATCACTATGGATCTTCATGCCGATCAGATTCAGGGCTTCTTCAATGTGCCCGTCGACCACCTCTATGCTTCGTCGGTATTCATCCCCTACATCGAAAGTCTCAAACTCGAGGATATGGTGATCGCCACTCCCGACGTGGGCGGTGCCAAGCGTGCCAATTCCTACGCCAAATACCTCAATGTGCCACTCGTGCTCTGCCACAAGCAGCGCGCCAAGGCCAACGTGGTGGCCACTATGACCGTGATCGGCGATGTGAAGGATAAGAACGTGATCCTGATCGATGATATGGTAGATACCGCCGGCACCATCACCAAGGCCGCCGACCTTATGCTCTCTTGCGGAGCCAAGTCGGTACGCGCTCTGGCCTCTCACGCCATCATGAGCGATCCCGCTACCGAGCTCGTGGAGAAGTCGGGCATGACGGAGATGATCTTCACCAACTCCATCCCCTACACCAAAGAGTGCAGCAAGACCACTATCCTCTCCGTGGCACATCTGATAGCCGACACCATACGCCGTGTACACAACAATCAGTCTATCTCGCAGCAATACCTCTTCAAGTAATCAACCCTCTATAAGATATATCGGGGCTGCCTCCATCACGGACGGCAGCCCCGACTGCTTGTGTCCGGTTGTATCCCACTGCTAGCTCAATTTAACAAAGTAAATTAACTCAATTTAACAAAGTATTTTGCCTCAAAAGTACAAAGCGAATTTTGTAAATTAGTTTATATCACTATATTTGCATCCGATATGAAAAACGAAGGATATCTAAATAGAATTGCAGATAAGATACTTGATTTACGGCTTGAAGCGTTTGGAGCCGTGCAAATCACCGGCCCCAAATGGTGCGGAAAAACCACAACGGCCGAGCGCCGAGCGGCAAGCGTCATAAAGATGCAGGATCCCGATCGCAGAGATGGCTATATTGCCACTGCAAATACCAAACCATCTATTCTGCTTAAGGGTGCTACACCTCGTCTAATTGACGAATGGCAGGTTGCGCCTGTACTTTGGGATGCGGTTCGTCACGCGGTAGATGAACGCAGGGCTAAAGGTCAGTTTGTCCTTACCGGATCTACGGTAGTGGACAGCGACCAAGTTATGCACACTGGCACAGGCCGTATATCAAAAATGTCGATGTATCCGATGAGTTTATTTGAATCACTTGAATCCAACGGTTCAATATCGCTTTGCAAACTATTTGATGATCCCGAATACCTAATTGATGGAATAGAGTCGGGCTTAAGTGTCGAGAACCTGGTTTTTGCCGCCTGCAGGGGCGGTTGGCCTGCTTCACTTGATGTTATGAGCAGGGCAGCCAAATTATTGATTGCGAAAGATTATGTAAATATTATATGCGATGAGGATATATCCCGGGTAGATAAGACGAAACGCAACCCTTTATTGGCTCGACTTATTCTCCGATCATATGCGCGTAATATCTGCACACTCTCAAAAAAAACATCAATGCTTCTTGATGTTTCGGAGGAGATGGAAGGCGTATCTATGCCTACTTTCGACGACTATGTATCCGCATTGGAGAAATTATATGTGATTGATGATATCGATGCGTGGTCTCCGGCAATACGATCTAAAACGGTAATACGTACAAGTAGAAAACGATGTTTTGTAGATCCTTCTATAGTAGTGGCTGCTTTAGGTGCATCGCCGGAACAGCTCGAACTGGATCTTAATACCTTTGGTTTTATTTTTGAGTGCCTATGCTTTCGCGATCTACGCATATACTCTCAGTCATTAGGAGGAAAGTTGTCCTATTATCACGACAGATATGGCCTCGAGGCAGATGCTGTACTTCATCTTGATGACGGTAGGTATGCTCTAATAGAGTGTAAACTTGGAAGCCGTGAGATAGAGGCGGGAGCAAGCCATCTACTACAAATTAAGCAGTTAATCAAGGAGAAGAATGCCTCCGAAAAGCAGATCAGATTGAGAGAGCCGGATCTTCTTATAATCCTTACAGGTGGCGAGATTGCTTATACAAGAGAGGATGGAGTTAAGATAATTCCGATAGGGTGTCTGAGAGACTAAAGGTACCATCGAAAAAGTATATCGGGGCTGCCTCCATCACGGACGGCAGCCCCGACTGCTTATAATAGGCGAAAAAAATTTGGAATATGGGAAAACTGCTGTTAGAAGCGATAAATCAGAGCGATTCGAAGTGATAACGGGCTTACTTTTGAAGAACTCAGATAATCAGTCAAAGATTTCACTTGCTGCCCATCTGAAACTGAATAATTGATCGGAGCAGATGCATTGGTGAAATCTTGACCGCTATATTGCTCTTTAAAAAGATTCGTAATGCCCCTATTGTATCTAACGGATATGTCGGCGCCCAGGTGCTTAGATATGCTAAACTCAGCACCAACACCAACAAGAACAGATGTAGAGAATCCATTGCAGACCGGGGTACCATATCCGGCATTTGCCAGATTAGTCGTCCCAAAATCATTAAGATATGATTCATCTATAAGCAGATTATCATATTGCGGATATATACCGTAACTATATGCTTCACCACTAACTTCGCTGATTGTCGCATTTGTCTTAAATCCGAAGCGGACACCCAAATCAGCGTGCAAGCCAAACCACCCATTGCATTTATAGCCGTAGGTTAAATATATAGGTAGGGTGACTCTGCCTAATGAAACTTTCTGATGTAAGTTGCTTATCTCATAGTACCGCTGATAGCTCTCTCCGTCCATATCTGCTGTAGCCGGAGCCCCATAGTTATAATCGAACGAACCGAGCTCTAATTCTATGGCTGCGGGACTATATGCCACACCAATATTCGCCTCAAGCCGGTGACCCTTTTGCGACCAGAATGTCCAACCGAAATCAAGTCCGTAGCTACCTGTAGTGGCTTTTGATGATAAGGAGCTAATATAAGAGTTGGAGGAAATCGAATTTCCAAGACCGATTTCAGCACTTGCCTTTATCGCGAACCTTTCGCTATTATTATTCTGAGCACATACGTTGATAGATATAACTCCGAATAGTATCAATACAATATATTTAATTGCTTTCATTATCATCTTTATTTAATTGAGATTTTTTTAGACGCAGTTTCATCTCCCGAAACTATATTAACTATGTATGTATTGGGAACAAGTTGCTCAGCGGTTATCTGTTCGGACATAAACTCTCCGGCATTAAAATGTTGCTCCAATACTTTCTGCCCGGTAATGGTATATACCGATAGAATCGATGCCGTCGAACTTTCCACGGTTATTTGAACGCCATTGGCAGTAGGTATAATCCAATTTGCCGAATTGGTTCCATCTATTGATCGCGAATCTCTGATAAGATTGGTGTAATCAAAATTATCATCAACACTTCCGCTGAGATGACGGCGCTGACTGCAGACGGTATTACCTGCCGAGTCTGTCCACACAGCGAACACCCAGAAATCATTTTTCGGATCATTATAGACAGACGATGTTGTGTTGCAGTACCGTAGATGAGTATGTGCGATTACGTTGTCTTTTCCAGAAGCATCAGTATAGCCATAGACAAAACTATAACCCTGCTGTGCAAGTTCATTGTCGCTCAGGCTCATCATAACTATAAATGTACAAGAAGTGCCATTGCCCTTACGAAGAAGTTTCTGAGGAGTCAGAGGACGTTCGATGACCATTACTGTACACAATGCAGAAACACCGTCGCACGAAGCTGTAATTATGGCCCTCCCTGGGGCTACTGCTGTCACTATCCCCGATTCGTCCACGGTAGCCACATCCGGATTATCTGAGCTCCAGGTCACGGTCGGATTGGTTGTGTCGTGAGGATAAACTACAGCAGTCAACTGATCGCTTTGTCCGACTGTCAGTGTCATATCCTCTACATTGAGAGTGATGGTGGATGCAAGTACGGGATTTAC
>JAIDTT010000067.1:22108-47956 GCA_029060545.1 Paramuribaculum sp.
ACCATCCTCACCGACTGTGGCAACCACCTCGTCATCAGATGCCCAGATTGTCGTCTTGTCCGTGGTGTGTTCCGGAGAAACGGTTGCCGTCAGCCTTCCTATTTGCCCGATGAGCAGTGTCATATCGGAGACGTTCAGCGTAACGGTCGAAGCTGGGATCGGATTTATTGTCACCTTGCATACGGCAGATAATCCATTGGGTGTAGTTGCCGTAATTATTGTTATGCCAGGGGTCAATGCTGTTACCAATCCATTTTCATCAACAGTTGCAATGTGGGGATCTGAGGAAACCCAATTAAGCGATTGGTTTGTCGCATACTCCGGCGAAATCTTTGCTACAAGTTGAAATGCTTCAGAGGACTTTAATTGAATTTCGGATTCATTAAACGATATTTCTTCTATTTCTATATCTCCTTCAATTGCTCTTATATCATAGAATTCTTTCCATACCTCAGCAGTTTTATAATCATTTATACTCTCCCTAGGAACATACAAAGGGATCGTATAATAGTTAAATGGAGATCCCATCCAAAAACTTGGAGGTGTAGTAGAATGACATTCTATCTTCTTAAGAGTCCCTGGAGTATAAAATGCATATCCGCCTAAACGCCAGCGGCTTGATGGGAGAATTAATTCGCTATATCGTGTGCCTTGAAAGGCAGCACCATATACACCACCACCGGTATCAGGGAGAATTAAAGTTCCAGTAAGTCCCGAACAACCATAAAAAACATAATTCCCGATATACGATACTGAATTGCCTAAAATTAATTCTGTAAATCCGCTACAGTTACTAAATGCCCTTTCTAAAATCTCCACTACGGAATTACCTATAGTCAGAGTCCCATTAAAGCCAGTACAGTCTTCAAATGCAGATGAATAGATCTTCTTTACTGAGTTCGGGATCTCAAGTGATCCAGTTAAACCGGTACATCCTGAAAAAGCCGAAGATCCAATAGACGTAATATTGTTACCTAATGTCAAGGTTCCGGTAATTGTCTTGCAATCTGCAAATGCACGGTCTCTTATATATGTTACTGGTGCGGTTACACCATTATAAACAACTACATCGGGTATAATTAAATTATCTCTTACAAGATTTTTATTATCGATAACTTCTGCTATATTGCCTGTCACGTTGAAAAAGTAATTAATACCATCATAGGTAAAGTTTCCACCAACTAATTCAGTTTGTGCAGTACTAATTTCATTGTTAGCTTTTGAAGCTCCTATACTAGTATTTGTGGCATCTTCATGGATGATACAATTTATGTCATCTACATCAATATTAATATCGGTACCAGCCAATTGAATAGGAAATGATAGGATAAAGATGTAGAAAGCAGTTAACAGACCGAGTCTTAGGTTTCTGTATAAGTTCTCTCTCATAATGATTTCGTATATTGTTAACACTTTGATTTTTTAGCTAAAAAGCCAATGAAACATATATGATTTCTGAGGCTTGGAAAAGAGCGAGAACAGTACGTTTAGGAAGTCTATATACTTCTCACATTCTTTTATCTCCTGTGTGCTGTTTTCGTGAGTGTTGGGATATAAAACGCTTACGTAAAGGACTTCCTTATCGGCATTCATTGCTATGCGTGATACCACTTTCTTAGAGACCTGATCGCTCCGGTGAGTATCTACCTCAACAATGATTACCGGACGATCTTTTGATTGGCCGATAATGTCATACCGATCTTTCGTCCTCTTTTCACCGGTTTCATCTACAGGCGTCAGTTCAGAACTGAATGTATATTGCATCGAACATCCAAGTTCTTCGTCAAGAAACATCATGAGAGGCTCGACTATGTGTGCCTTTACTTCTTTTCGCGAAAAACCTGATCGTTTTTTACAAGTATCACTCAATCTTTTTAATGCCCGATGAACCTTAATCCCTATTTCTCCAAAGGGGTAGCAGTAGGATTGTGCTGATTCATTCGTTGGGTCTGGCAAGTGACTATAACGGATGTCTGCTTCCATTATTTATATGCGGCTATGCCTTCGTCCTCTCCTCGTCGGCAATTAAGTATAAAAATGGAAAGCGTGAGAGTCTGTATCACTACCCGTTTCACAATCTGAGGCTCTGGAATGCCTTTCGGGATGAAACGAGCAGTTAGAGCCTCACGCAGTATGTGATCACAACGAATCTCCTCGCAGAGACACATTGAAGATATCACAATCGAAAGGCATCCATCACTGCTTCATTTGACCCCATAAGAAATTTTCCAGATTTCAGATTGTCAAATGAGCGTCGATAAACGCTTTTGAATAATTATGTCTGCATTACTTTTACAAATCATTTATTGGAGTTTTTCTTCCAATATTTGGTCTGCAAACATTATGCAATTGCAAATTACGCCATAATAATTGATAAGTACAAATCTTAATAGCGTTTTATAATAATCGGGGCTGCCTTCCGTAAAGGATGCAGCCCCGATAGTGTATGGATTGGTAATTATCAGCGGGGGGAGAGGCAGGCGTCGAGGGAGGCGGTGATGGCGGCGCGGTCGAGGTTGCGGCCGATGATCACGAGCTTGATCATGCGGTCGCCGTAGGTCTCGTCCCAGTCGCGCATAAGCCCGGGCTCGCTCTTCATCAGTTCGATCAATTCGTCTTCGGGTGCGGTGGCGTACCAGAAGCCTGATTCGGTGAGTTTCTTCTGCCTGCCGGCCTGCTCGAAGAGGAATGACATGTCGCGATGGTGGCTGAAATAGATGATGCCTTTGCAGCGGATTATGTTGGCCGGCCACTGAGTAGCGAGAAAGCGATCGAATTTGTGCAGGTCGAAGGGGCAGCGACGATAGTAGACGAAGGTCTGTATGCCGTATTCCTCAGCCTCTCCTTCATCGTGATGATGATGATGATGATGGTGATGATGGTGGTGTTCGTGATCGTGTTCGTGCTCATCCTCATCGTGATGGTGATGATGGTGTTCACCATGGGCTTCGGCTTCCTCCTCCTCGGTGACGGGGCGTTCGATCTCATGGATCCAGGCTGCGGAGGTGGCTACTTTCTCGAAGTTGAACAGCCGGGTATCGATGATGCGCTCAAGGGCTACATCGGCATAGTCGCAATCGATGATTTCGGCGCGGGGCTGCAGGGCGCGGATGATGCCGCGCACACGCTCGGCTTCCTCGGGGGTGACTTCGGATATCTTGTTGAGAAGAATGATGTTGCAGAATTCGATCTGCTCGATGAGTAGGTTTTCGATGTCATCCTCGCTGATGCCGTGGCGCGTGAGCTGCTCGCCGCAACCGAATTCGTCGCGCATACGCAGGGCGTCGACTACGGTGACGATACAGTCGAGGCGGGGCACGCCGGCGGCGGTATATTCCTCGTCCATCCTGCGCATAGAGTTGATGGTCTGAGCTATGGGGGCAGGCTCGCAGATACCGCTGGCTTCGATCACGATATAGTCGAAGGCATGGGTGGCTATGAGGTCGCGAAGCTGCTCGATGAGATCCATCTTGAGGGTACAGCAGATGCAGCCGTTCTGGAGGGCGACAAGGTCGTCGGTGCCATCTTTCTGCCCTACGATGCCGCCTTTCTGTATGAGGGATGCGTCGATGTTGACCTCGCCGATGTCGTTGACGATCACTGCGAAGCGGATGCCACGGCGGTTGGTGAGGATATGATTGAGTAGTGTGGTCTTGCCGCTGCCGAGATAGCCGGTGAGCAGCAGCACGGGTGTTTCCTGTTTCATTGTATCCGGTAGTAATTATTATAAGAAGGCTGCACCGTGGGTTGGCGCAGCCTTCTGTATTTGTGATGTAGAATGAGTGATCTACTATTATTCTGCGGGAGCGTCGTTGCGGCGGGGTGCGCGGTCGCCACGGTCGCGACGGGGACCACGATCATTGCGGTCACCACCACGGTCGTTGCGGTCGCGACGAGGGCCACGGTCGCCACGGGGAGCGCGTTCACGCTCTACGTAGCCTTCGGGCTTGGGCTGAAGCGCGCGCATCGACAGACGGTATTTGCCGGTCTTCTTGTCGATCTCGATGAGCTTCACTTCCACTTCGTCGCCCTCCTTGAGCCCGGATGCGGCCATGTCGGGCAGACGATCCCAGGAGATCTCGGAGATATGGAGCAGACCGTCGCGGCCCTGCATGAATTCTACGAATGCGCCGAAGTCGAGGATGGAGCGCACCTTGCCGGTGTAGGTCTTGCCTTCTTCGGGGAGTGCCACGATGGCGTTGATCATCTCGAGAGCGCGGTCGATGGATGCCTTGTTGGCAGCAGCTACTTCGATGAAGCCGCCTTCGTCGATCTCGTCGATGCTTACGGTGGCGCCGCTCTCTTCCTGAATGCCCTGGATCACCTTTCCGCCCGGGCCAATCACGGCACCGATAAGCTCCTTGGGTATGAGCATGGTGACGATGCGCGGTACGTGAGGCTTGTAGTCTTCGCGAGCCTGGGGTATGGTGTCGTTGATGATGCCGAGGATGTGGAGACGACCCTGACGAGCCTGCTCGAGAGCGCGCTCGAGGATTTCGTAGGAGAGGCCGTCGCACTTGATATCCATCTGGGTGGCGGTGATACCGTCCTTGGTGCCGGTGACTTTGAAGTCCATGTCGCCGAGGTGGTCCTCATCGCCGAGAATGTCGGAGAGGATGGCGTATTTCTCACCGTCGGAGATGAGACCCATAGCGATACCGGCTACGGGGCGCTTCATTTTCACGCCGGCGTCGAGCAGAGCGAGGGTGCCGGCACATACGGTAGCCATCGAGGATGAGCCGTTGGATTCGAGGATGTCGCTCACGATACGGCATACGTAGGGGAAGTCCTCGGGGAACATGCGCTTGAGGGCGCGGTGGGCGAGGTTGCCGTGGCCGATCTCGCGACGGCCTACGCCACGCTGGGGACGGGCTTCGCCGGTGGAGAAGGGCGGGAAGTTGTAGTGGAGGAGGAAGCGCTCACGACCCTGGTTGAGCACGTCGTCGAGGATCTTCTCGTCGAGCTTGGTGCCGAGGGTGACGGTAGCGAGCGACTGGGTCTCACCGCGGGTGAATACGGCCGATCCGTGGGGGCCGGGCAGATAGTCGGTCTCGCACCAGATAGGACGGATATCGGTGGTGGTGCGGCCGTCGAGACGGATGCCTTCGTCGAGCACGCAGCGGCGCATTGCTTCTTTCTCTACGTCGTGGTAGTAGCGCTTCACCAGAGGAGTCTTCTCTTCGCGCTCCTCTTCGGGGATGGATTCGAGGTATTCGTTGAGGATGGCTTCGAATGCGTCGATACGCCAGTGCTTGTCGGCAGAGCCTGTCTTGGCTACGGCGTAAGCCTTGTCGTAGCACTTCTCGTGTACGTCGCGACGAAGGTCTTCGTCGTTGACTTCGTGGCAGTATTCGCGCTTGATGGTGGCGCCGGCCTCCTGGGCGAGTTCGAGCTGAGCCTTGCACTGCTCTTTGATGGCGGCGTGAGCCGTCTTGAGTGCTTCGAGAAGGTCAGCTTCGCTCACTTCGTTCATTTCGCCCTCGACCATCATGATATTTTCGGCGGTGGCGCCTACCATGAGTTCCATATCGGCTTTTTCGAGCTGGGCGAATGTGGGGTTGATCACAAACTCACCGTCGATGCGGGCTACGCGCACTTCGGAGATGGGGCCGTTGAAGGGTATGTCGCTGACGGCGATGGCAGCAGAGGCGGCAAGGCCGGCCAGAGCGTCGGGCATTTCTTCGCCGTCGGCCGAGTACATCGTGATGTTGACGAATGTGTCGGCGTGATAGTTGTCGGGGAAGAGCGGACGGAGCACGCGGTCGACCAAACGGGATGTAAGGATCTCATAGTCGGATGCGCGGCCTTCGCGCTTGAGGAATCCACCGGGGAAACGACCGTTGGATGAGAATTTTTCTTTGTATTCAACTGTGAGGGGCATGAAGTCGACGCCCTCGCCGGCTTCTTTAGCCGACACGACTGTGGCAAGGAGCATAGTGTTGCCCATGCGCAGTTCTACCGCTCCATCGGCCTGCTTGGCAAGTTTCCCGGTCTCGAGAGTGATAGTGCGACCGTCGGCAAGCGTGATGGTTTTCTTTACTGGATTTAGCATTTTAAAAATTATTATTCGAATATTCTTTTGCGTACTATTCTAAAAATCGCACAAAGTTACAAATTTTCCTCGGATTCGTGGGTATAATGCCCGAGAAAATAATAACTTTGCACCCCAATTGCACGCAGCATGGTGAAAAGATTGTACAAATCGGTAGCATTGGTGCTTATGGTACTGTTGGTCAACTTCGTGTTTGCCAACACCGTGTTCATACATACTCACATGTCGGCCACCGGCTGTCCGGTGACGCACTCCCATCCCTATCTGCCGGGAGGGCATAGCCACACGCAATCCTCAATGGATCAAATCGGGAGCTTCAACCTCGCCGCTTCGGCGTTTCAAGGGGCGGTGTCGATCGAGGCACCTGTGGCGCATGAGGAGCGGAGCGCAATTACCGACGAGGCCGTATGCCCGTCGGCTGTCGGATACACCGGCCACGCGCCGCTGCGCGGACCGCCTGCCACTGTCGCCTGACAGATAGACAGACAATCCCAATTTCCGACACCATTCATTTCCACGATTCTTTATGCTCAAGAAAATTCTTTTTGCGGCTATGGCTTTTGCGATGGCTGCCGATGCATCGATATATGCTTCCAATCTCTCTGCGCCTACCGACGCCAACATTGTAGGCCACGTGGTCGACGCCGTCGATGGCGAACATCTTCCATTCTGCCTAATCACTCTCGAAGGCAGCAAACTTACAGTAATGACCGACGCTTCGGGACACTACACCCTGCGTGATCTAAAGCCGGGACACTATACGCTCACAGCCGCCTATACAGGCTATTCGCCGGCAAGCCTCTCAATAGATGTGGAGGCGGGTAAAACGGTCGAGGCCAATTTCGAACTTAAGGCCGACGCATTCATGCTCGATCAGGTGGTGGTGACCTCCAACAAGCGCGAGACACGCCGCCGCGAGTCACCGAGTCTTGTCAATGTCACTGCCGGCTCTCTGCTGAGCAATATCGGCGCCTGTTCGCTTGCCGACGGCCTTGATTTCCAGCCCGGCGTGAGGGTGGAGAACGATTGCCAGAACTGTGGCTTCACTCAGGTGAGAATCAACGGTCTCGACGGTCACTACTCGCAGATACTGATGAATTCGCGCCCGGTGTTTTCCGCCTTGACAGGTGTGTATGGTCTGGAGCAGATACCGGCCAATATGATCGATCGCATCGAGGTGATGCGCGGCGGCGGATCGGCTCTCTTCGGATCGTCGGCCATCGGTGGTACGATCAATATCATCACCAAGGATCCGCAGGTCAATTCGGCACAGCTATCGCACAGTCTCACATCTATAGGCATCAGCGGCAGTCTTGACAACAATACTACGATCAACGCCTCGCTGGTGACTGACAACAATCTGGCCGGTATAATGATGTACGGCCAGAGCCGCACCCGCGACGGCTACGACCATAACGGCGACGGCTACACGGAGATAGCCACGCTGCGCAGCCAGACGCTCGGCGCCCGTATGTTTGTGCGTCCAAGTCATTCGAGCCGCCTTTCGCTCGAATATCACACCACCCACGAGTACCGTCGCGGAGGCGACCGTCTCGATGAGCCACCGCATCAGGCGATGGTGGCTGAGGAAGTCGATCATAATATTCACGGACTCGAAGGCACCTTCGACCTGTGGATGCGCGATGCCGCCGATCATCTCTCGGTATTCTCCGCCATGCAGGCCACGCGTCGCAAAAGCTACTACGGTTCCGAACAGGATCCCAACGCCTACGGGCGCACATCCGATCTGGTGATTACGGCCGGTGCACAGTGGGATCATTCGATGAAGCACTTCCTTTTCAGTCCGGCCGAGCTTGTGGCCGGCGTGGAATATAACTACAACCGCCTTCACGACGTCACGATAGGCTATAATCACGATGCTATGCAACAG
Source organism: Paramuribaculum sp. (assembly GCA_029060545.1). Taxonomy (GTDB): domain Bacteria; phylum Bacteroidota; class Bacteroidia; order Bacteroidales; family Muribaculaceae; genus Paramuribaculum. The sequence goes on from JAIDTT010000067.1 coordinate 30,052, forward strand.
ATCAATATCGGGAGCGCCTATCTCCAGAACGAATGGCGCACCGAGCGCTGGGGCTTCCTCGTTGGCGCCCGTCTCGACAAGCACTCGCTTATAAGCAATCCGATCGTATCGCCTCGCGCCAACGTGCGCTTCAATCCGTCGGATAAGGTGAACCTCCGTGTCTCCTACTCCACCGGTTTCCGTAGTCCGCAGGCCTACGACGAGGATTTCCACGTGGCCATAGTGGGGGGCGAGCGCGTGGTGACGGTGCTCGCTCCGGGGTTGAAGCAGGAGAGTTCGCAGAGCGTGAGTGCGTCGGTCGACCTATATTATACTTTCGGGTCGGTGCAGACTAACTTCCTTGTCGAGGGTTTTATGTCGGATCTCCACGACGTATTCGCCCTGCGCCAGCTCGATGAGCCGGATGCCGAGGGAAATGCCGTGCTTGAGCGCTACAACGGCAGCGGTGCCCGAGTGATGGGCGTGAATCTCGAGGCCAAAGCCTTCTTCTCGTCGCATTTCGATATGCAGGCCGGCGTCACGCTGCAGCGCAGCCGCTACAAGCAGCCCGAGCAATGGAGCGATAATCCGGATGTGGCACCCGTAAAGCGGATGTTCCGCACCCCCGATGTCTACGGCTATCTTACCGCCAATGCCGAGATCGTCCACGGGCTGAAAGCCGTGGTCTCCGGCACACTGACCGGCCCGATGCTCGTGCAGCATCTCGAAGGATCGGGCACCCCCATAGATGTAGCGGTAAAGACTCCGGCATTCTTTGACTTAGGTGTGCGCTTGAGCTATACGATGAAAGTGCTCGGGCGCGTGAGCCTGACGTTCAACGCCGGTATTACCAATATCCTCAACTCATATCAGCGCGATTTCGACACCGGCTATCTCCGCGACTCAGGCTACATCTACGGCCCCACCATGCCCCGCTCACTTACCTGCGGCCTCTCTGTTGCCCTATAGCGCTCAATTTTTCAAAGTGTGATTATGCAGTGGCTCACGGCGGTGGCGGCGGCATAGACGCGTAGCAGGCGTGTGGCCTCTGCGGCGATAGCTTCCGGAGTCTGCTCGTCGGCAAATATGTGGATCGTGATGAGCACCCGGCGTGTCGTGGTTTCGATCTTGGTGCGTTCGTGATCGGAGGTCATGGAGCCAAACGCACCGGCGGCATCGCGAAGCACAGGTAGACCTTCAATATTGAGCTCTCCGCGGCCGATACCGGTATATAGCTCTCCGGCACGGCCTACACCGAGAGCGATCTCGCTACCTTCTATCTTGTCTCGGTCGAATACACCTACCGCGCAACCCGTCGATAATGACAGCAGATTACCCAAATCCACGAGTGCGTCCACGCTGTATAGTCCCAGACCGCGCACTATGCGCCGATGGAGCTGTTCCTGTGAGGGACGGTAGCGGTTGGGATCCTTGCCGCAGGCCTTGTAGGCAGCGCGTGTGGCGGCAATGTTGGGACGGCGGTTGATGTCCGCCACCTCTATGCGCCTCTGCAGATCAGCGGCGAGAGAATCCATTTCAGCGGTAAGAGCCGGAGGAGTCGGACCATTGGTCACGTCAGCCTCGATGGCAACCATAGAGTAGGTGCTAACCCGCGAGGCGAATTCAGGAGATATGGATATGGAAGTGTTCATCGTCATAGAATTTAACGGAATGGGAATAAAAAAAGAATGAGTAATGAAAACCGAAGTTTTGCAATTACTCATTCTCCTCTCTCCTCAGCGGTGCGGACGGGACTCGAACCCGCGACCCCTAGCGTGACAGGCTAGTATTCTAACCAACTGAACTACCGCACCTGGATCTAATCGAGATATTTTGCTTTTCAGAGGCGCTCTTGCCTCTTTGCGAGTGCAAAGTTAATACGAACATTTGAATCTCACAAATATTTTCAAAAAAAAATTCACCGAGGTGTCAATATTGTTTGAAAACAACCGCCCCAAATGAAAATTTTATAGTTGAAGCGATGGTATGTGATTATCGATGTGCTGAGGATATGAAGTTGAATAATAGGTGTATACTTCGGTTTGCTTACTTTTGTGCGGCCATACTTCTGATATTTTGTGATTCATTCACGGATATTGCACTCGGAACAATATGCGGTGTGGAGCGTTTTTAATTACAAACGGAGCCCGTCAGGGGCGGCGTTTCAACTATCGCACACACACACACTACTATCAGATTCTCGTTATCTATGAAAACATCTATGCCGGAATATTGTGGCAAGGCTTCGCGGTTCGTCGCCGCAACGAAGTGGTATCTGCTCTTGGCGCTCATGCAGGTGGCTCTCACCGCAGGGGCTCAGGAGCTGACCAATTCCACTACGATCCGCTTCCGGCAATCGCACTGGGATGTGGATACCGCATTGGCCGACAATAGCCGAAATATCGGTGGCTTTCTTGGCTGGCTCGATAGTATTGCCTCCGATTCGACGGCTGTATACCGTCTGAAGTCGGTGCGCGTGGCGGGTGCGGCTTCGCCCGAGGGTACAGCGCGGTTCAACCGCTCGCTGTCGGCTCATCGAGCTCAAAGTATTTTCGACCTTATCTCCCGATATATACAGCTTCCCGACAGCCTCACAACGGAGGAATACGAGGGCCGCGACTGGCGCGGTCTGCTCCGGATGATCGATGCCGATACACTGATGCCCGCCCGCAATGAGGCGATGAGCATAGTGTCGGATATCGTCACGGCAGACTCTGACAACCTCGTGGCTGAAAACCGCGCATTCGCCCGACTGAAACGCATCAATGGTGGCCGTACTTACCGGTATATGTATTCACGTATGTTTCCCTCGCTTCGCTACTCGCGGCTTACTATGGAGTATGAGCGCGAGGCGCTTCCCGCCCCCGTGGTCGTCGATACGATGCTTCCCGAGCCGATGTTCGGCGACACGGTGGTGGAGTGGATTCCCGATGAGGAGACGTTGACACCAGAGCACCGTCCGTTCTATATGGCGCTCAAGACTAACCTGATCCACGATGCGCTGGCGCTCCCCGAAATCGGTGCGGAGTTCTATGTAGGACGCAACTGGTCGGTGGTGGGCAACTGGACCTACGGGTGGTGGGATAATGACCACCGTCACCGCTACTGGCGTGCCTATGGGGGTGATGTGGCTGTGCGCCGCTGGTTCGGACGACTGGCTGATGAGAAGCCGCTAACGGGCCATCATATCGGAGCATACGCTGGTGCTGTGACCTATGACTTCGAATTCGGAGGCAAGGGCGTGATGGGTGGCCGTCCGCATCGCACGATCTTCGACCGCTGTAATTTCTACTGCGGTGTGGAGTATGGATTCTCTCTTCCGGTGCGACGCAGGCTCAACATCGATTTCACCATCGGTATAGGTTATTTCGGCGGAAACTATATCAAGTATGAACCCTCCCGATCAGGTCGTGGCTACACATGGCAGTCGACCCGCCATATCAACTGGTTCGGACCTACGAAGGCAGAAATATCTCTCGTGTGGCTCATAGGCCGCGACAACTATAACAAGTAATACTCCGGAGAAAATGAAGCGATTTACTACATACACGTTTGTGGCACTGATGGCTCTTGTGGCTTTCGGGTGCCGGCACAAGGGCTTCGACGACGATGAGCGCACGATGGTGCGTATCAATGTGGTGTTCGACTGGCAAAAGGCTCCCGATGCTCACCCGCAGTCGATGGCTCTCTATCTCTATCCCGACGGTGGCGGCCAGCCTCTGCGCTATGTGTTCCAGAATTGTACCGGCGGTGAGATTGCAGTGCCCGTAGGTTCATATACAGCGCTGTGTGTTAACAACGATAACACTGACTGGGCCGAGCTGCGCAATACCGGAGATATCGAGACCTTCGAGATTCATACACCTCCGGTAGCCGGTATATCGCTCACCGATCTGCGGACATCCGATCCGGAAGTGGGCGAATCGCAGGACTCCGCTCTCGTGCAGACGCCCTACTTGCTTTGGTCCGACGCCGGTGAGGTATTCTCGCTCAATCCGTCGGATACGGAGAAGACACTCACGATGTATCCCGAAGAGTCGGGGTGTCACTACACGATCGACATCTATGATATCGACAATCCCGCATCGGTGGCCGATCGCAATCTCTTCGCCACCTTCTCCGGCGTTGCCGACGGGTATGATCCCGGCACACGCCATCCATCGGCTAATAATGTGACTATGCCGTTGAGTATGACCATCTCCGACGATTGTTCGCAAATTCACGGCGAATTTCTGAACTTTGGGCAGTGTCCCGACATTAGATATATAAATGAGCTTCGCCTGCACGTCTTCCTTACCGACGGTTCGGCCTGGACTTACAGCTTCGATGTCACCGATCAGGCTCACAACGCTCCGGATCCGAGAAACGTACACATCGTACTCCGCGGGCTCCCGGTGCCCAAGCCTATCGATCTCGCCGGTGGTCTGCGTCCAGTAGTGGAGGACTGGCTTGTAGAACACATCGATCTGAATATGTAGAGAAAATACACTAACTATAAAACACACACACAACACACAACTCAACTATGAAAACGACTACATTATTGGCAACAGCAATGGTCGCCATGGCGCTGACATCGTGCGCCGACGACGAGCCCGTGAGTATCAACCGAGGTGATGCCATCAGCTTCCGACCGGCTATGGGTTCACGTGCTACCGAGGTAACTAACGCAAACCTCCAGACATTCTACGTGACATCATTCCTGGGTACCACACCCTATATAAACAATGTGGCATACACCAAGGGAGGCGACGGATTCTACAATTCAGCAGTGCCCTACTACTGGCCGGGCGACGACACTCCTCTCGATTTCTATGCTTATTCGCCTTCGCTTGATGAACTCTTCCCCGGCGGCGATGCCACTACCGATGGTTCGGGCGACGGTATTGTATTCAACTCTACCGAAAAGACTCTCGTAAACTTCGCCGTGGCTGATTCGATCAAGAATCAGGTTGACTTCATCACGGCCTATGGCACCGGTAAGAAGTCGGTCAACGAAGAAGCCGGTCTCGAACTTACGTTCGGTCACCGTCTGTCGCAGATTGAGATTCGCGCCAAATCCGACAATACACAGTTTACCTTCAAGGTAGCGGGTGTGCGAATCGGTCGCGCTCAGTACCTCGCCAATTTCGACTTCGTCACCAATACCTGGACGCTCGATGACTGGCACGATACGCAGGTCTACACCTCCCGCTGTCCTGAAGTTACTCTCGGTGACTCGGCAGTGTCGATCATGGGTCCCGACGGCAATGCTATGCTGCTGCCGCAAACACTTACTGCATGGAGCCCTACCTCCGACCCCGATAATGTAGCCCGTGAAGCATATCTCTCCGTCTACGTACAGATCACAGCCAATGCTACCGGCACTACCGTATACCCATTCCCGTCTGACAACCGAACCGACGAAGTCACCGGCCAGAAACGTCAGTATGCATGGGCCACGATACCTCTGTCGGGCACATGGGAGGCAGGTAAAAAGTATGTCTATACTCTCGACTTCACCCACGGCGCCGGCTACACAGATCCTGACGATCCTATCCCCGGCAAGCCCGTGCTTGGCGATCCTATCAAATTTACAGTCAACGTAGAGCCCTGGCAGTCTACTCCGGGTACACTCCCTATGACAGTGAAATAAGATTCTCTATTGCAAAAAAATATTCAAGGGAGTGACGGATCCGTTCCGCCGCTCCCTTATTCTATAATGGTAATCGCAGTGTTGAAATATTTCATTATATTTGCGCATCCGATTTTTGAAGCTCGATGCATAAACTCATAGTCACAGTCATCGCAGTGATATGCTCGGTTGCCGTACAGGCTACGGCTCCGGCTGAGTTGCCCCTGCCCGATGTCCCGGCGCAACTAAGGATTCCGGTGCAGCGCGCCGACTATATCCTTGAGCACTTCTGGGATGCTATGGATTGGGCTGATACCGCGCTTCGCCGCGACTCCATATTCATGGAGATTAATCTCGTCAACTTTTTCAGCGTGGCGCCTCACGCATCTGCGGAGGGTGCTGCTCATGCCTTTGACCAATTGGTAAGCCGGGCCTCGGCCGACCCTGTCACCCTCCAGCTCATAAGTCGCTTCTCCCATCGCTATCTTGGCGAACCCGAATCGCCTGTTCGCGATGATTGTGCCTATGAGCAGATGTGTCGCTCCCTACTCACTGCGTTGCCTTCCGACTCACCCGAGGCTGTATACACTGCGTTCAAGCTCGATTGTATTGAGAAAAACGCACTCGGTACCGTAGCCACCGACTTCGCATTTATCGACCGCAGCGGCGCTCGCAGGCGCCTTCTCGAATCTCTTGCGCCTGAAGCACGTACGCTTCTCGTATTCTTCGACCCGGATTGTCACGACTGCCATGCTTTTGCCTCATCACTTCGCGCCGATGCCGAAGTGGCAGCGCAGATTGCATCAGGTACATTTCAGGTAGTATTCATTTCTCCCTACGATTCGCATCCCGACTTCTGGCAGTCATACGCCGATACTCTTCCCCCGGAATGGATCGTAGGCTACTTTCCGCAAGAGGATGTGGACTTCGATGATCTTTATTACATCCCTTCTTTCCCGTCCATCTATCTTCTCGATCGCGGTGCCATAGTAATGCGTCGCAACGCCTCCGATTGGCGCTTATAGTTTTGCTCCTATTCCGAAGAGTGCGTAATCAAACCATACCGGATCTTCAGGGCGCAGTTGCCGCAGCGTCTCGGTCAGCTCTATTACCGAACGGCGGTCGTTGGCCTTGCGTGTGAGCAGACCGAGCTGACGGGCCACATTGCCTACATGCACGTCAAGAGGGATATATAGTCGGTCGGGCGTGATGCAGTCCCACACGCCCAAATCTACTATGCCGTCATCTCTCACCAGCCAGCGCAGGGCCATGTTCAGGCGTTTGAGGGCTGTGGTAGAGAGATTGAGCGGAAGGCAGCGGGAGTCTCCGCAGCCGTCGTTGGCGTCGGCGAAAGCGCGGTTGAGCGCTTCGGCAAGCGCCCACGCCGGAGTCGGGTCGTCGGCTATTCGGCAGCCGCGAGCGAAGTCGTTGAGCGAGTCGTAGCGACGGTATATGGAGTGGAGCCCGCGCAGGAAGTGGCGCAGATTGCGGGCGAAGAAGGTGCGGTGTATATTGCAGTCGGGCAGATCCTCATAACCCTCCTCCATCACGTAGGTGTAGGGATTGTGACCCATCAGGGCGAGCATACGGTCGCACGATCGGCGTATCATAGTGCGGTTTCCCCATGAGATCGACGAGCATATCAGGGCGGCGATCTCGATATCCTGTAGCTTGGTGAAGCGGCGGGGAAACTGTACGGGGTCGAGGTCGATAAACTCGGGGGAATTGATGCGCAGGGCTTCCTGCTCGAGCATCTCGGCTATGTCGGATGGTATGATGTGGGGTGTGATGGATGCGGTCATGAGGCAAAGGTAATAAAAAAGAGACGAATCTCAAATGAGATCCGTCGGGAAGTAGCCCATAGGAGAATCGAACTCCTCTTTCAAGAATGAAAATCTTGCGTCCTAGCCGATAGACGAATGGGCCGATATGAAGCCTGCTTGTATGAGCCTGCTTCTGTGGGTTGCTTTAGGCGAGTTTGTTGACGTAGCGCTGAAGCTTGCTTGTGAGGTTGGATGCTTTGTGCTTGGAGATTACCTTCTTGGAAGCGAGCTGAGCGAGCATCTTGGTCACCTTCACGAGAGCGGCTTCTGCTTCAGCCTTGTTGGTCATGCGACGTACGCGACGCACAGCATTACGGGCGGTCTTTGCGTAGTAGCGGTTGTGGAGGCGACGAACTACTGTCTGACGAATTCTTTTAAGCGATGATTTATGGTTTGCCATTGCTTTTAATTATCTTATTAAATGTCGTTTATGTTATTGGTAGCCCATAGGAGAATCGAACTCCTCTTTCAAGAATGAAAATCTTGCGTCCTAGCCGATAGACGAATGGGCCATGCTTCTGAATGCGCACAGGGCGCAAAAGCGAGTGCAAATATAGCTACTCTTTTCGATTTACACAAATCTTCGTGATTTTTTCTTGAAAAAATGAGTAATTTTGTAGATGATGAAGCAGGTGATACAGCTCATAGCGCTCCGTACGATCAAACACTCGGACAGGCATTGGATTCTCCGCGCCTATAGCCGGGAGCTCGGCAGCGTGGCTTTTGCTATCGGTGCGGGCAAGACGGCAGAGGCCAACCGACGCCGTGCCCTGCTCATGCCCCTCGGCATAGTGGAGTGCGTGGCGGTAAAGCGTCCCGGCAGCGATCTGCTGATGATGAGCGATGCCCGTAGTATATTCCAGAGTATGGATATGCGCTTCGATCCGGCCAAAAATGCCATCGGTCTGTTTATGGCCGAGATGCTGAGCGTCGTGCTCCGTGAAGGCCCGCCGGACGCCGCGCTCTTCGACTTCGTGCAGCAGTCTGTGATGGTGCTCGACGCTCTCCCCGGTCGTCGTGTGGCCAACTTCCACCTCGCTTTCCTTGTCGGCTTGGCCGGTCTGCTCGGCATATCGCCCGACTATACCGACTATCGTCCGGGCATGATTTTCGACCTCTTCGACGGACGCTTCCGCGTGTCGGCTCCTATTCACGGCCGTTATCTTGGCCCTGACGAGTCGGCTGCCGCTGCCCGGCTCGGACGCATGACCTACCGCAATATGCATATTTATAGATACACGCGCGCGATGCGCAATGAAGTGCTCGACTCCATTCTCCGCTATTTCGAACTGCACTATACCGGGTTGCGCGAACTTAAGTCGCCCGAAGTGCTCCGCCAGTGTTAACATTTTTGAAAAATTCGGGCATCTACGCCTCCGGATTGTTGTATCTTTGTAAGTGCAATATAAAAAACAAACAGATATATGACATTTGAAGAATTAGGCGTAAATGAAGATTTGCGACGTGCTATAGAAGAACTCGGATTCGAGAATCCGATGCCAGTACAAGAAAAAGTGATTCCGCATCTGCTCGCTGAGCCTGGCGATGTAATAGCACTGGCTCAGACCGGTACCGGAAAGACGGCGGCTTTCGGCCTGCCGTTGCTCCAGCGTATCGACTCCGATATTCACAAGCCGCAGGCGCTGATCCTTGCTCCAACACGTGAACTCTGTCTGCAGATAGGCAGCGACCTGGCCGACTTCTCCAAATACATTCCCCGGGTGAAGGTGCTTCCCGTCTACGGCGGTTCGAGCATCGAGAGCCAGATCCGTGCCTTGCGCGAAGGCGTGCAGGTGATTGTGGCCACACCCGGCCGACTGATCGACCTTATCAATCGCGGCGTGGTGAAACTCGACGACATCCACACCGTAGTGCTTGACGAAGCTGATGAGATGCTCAATATGGGCTTCCTCGATTCGATCGATGCTATCCTCGCCCATGTGCCCGCCGACCGCAAGATGCTTATGTTCTCGGCCACGATGCCCGATGAGATAGCCCGCATCTCCAAGAAATATATGAAAGATCCGGTGGAATTCGTAGTGGGCAACCGCAACGAAGGCGCCGAAAATGTACGCCATATCTATTATATGGTGAATGCGCGCGACAAGTACCTCGCCTTGAAGCGTATCGCAGACGATAATCCTAATATCTACGGTATCATCTTCTGCCGCACGCGTCGCGATACTCAGGAGATCGCCGACAAACTCATAGCCGACGGGTACAATGCCGACGCCCTTCACGGCGACCTCTCTCAGCAGCAGCGCGATATCGTGATGCGAAAGTTCCGCGACCGTGTGATATCTCTGCTCGTGGCTACAGACGTGGCCGCACGCGGTCTGGATGTCGACGATCTCACCCATGTGATCAATTATGGCCTGCCCGACGATACGGCGGTATATACCCATCGCTCCGGCCGTACCGGCCGTGCCGGCAAGACCGGTACATCCATCGCCATAATTCACTCGCGTGAAAAGGGCAAATTGAGGGAGATCGAGAAGAAAATAGGCAAGAGGTTCGAGCGTCGCGATGTGCCTACCCCCCAGCACATCATTGAGAAGCAGCTTTACAATTTGGCCGACCGTATCGAGCGCGTGAAAGTCGACGACGCCGAGATCGACAAGTATCTGCCCGGCATCTCACGCAAGCTCGGCTGGCTCAGTGCCGACGATCTTATCAAGCGCGTACTCTCGCTTGAGTTCAACCGCCTGCTGGCTTACTACCGCGATGCTCCTTCGATCGACTTCATCGACGAGAAACCCTCGCGAAGCAAGAAGGAGAAGAAGGCGCCTCTCACCGACAAGGAGAAGGATCGCCGCACCGCCGAAAAGGGTATGGAGCGCATCTACATCAACCTCGGCAAGAGCGATGGCTTCTACGCAGGCAATCTTATCGAGATGCTCAACCACAATGTAGAAGGCAAGCGCATCGATGTGGGTCGTATCGACCTGTTGCCGGGCTACTCGCTCTTCGATGTGCAGAAATCCGATGGCCGCAAGGTGACGGAGTCGCTCCGCGGACTCGAATGGATGGGTAAACGCGTGTATTGCGAAGTAGCCCAGGAGGATAAAGACTATGCCAAGGCTTCAAAACGCAAAGCCGGCAATGCTGTGGCCGACGACGCCGAGGAGACCATCCACGATTATTTTCTGAAAAAAAGCCGCTCTAACGCCAAAAAGGCGGGTCGGAAGCCAAAAAAACGCTAAATTTGTAGCAAAAGCTACAGATTAAGATGAAAGGAATTCTACGTGCCGCCCTTTGGGCGATGCTGAGCATCACCACATTTGCCTCGCAGGCGCAGACGGAGTCGGTGAAAGCCACATTTATGGCTATACCCTCCGAAGTCGCTCCGCTTATCTCGGAGTATGCCAAACTTGATATGATCGATTATTTCGAATCGGGAATGGAGACTCCGACTGCCAATGTGCTTGGCGGCAAGATGCGTTTGACCGAACTCACCCCCGATCATATCGCCGCCGAACTTGGCACCGCCCAGACGCTCGATGTGTACCTGCTTCCTTCGGGAGCCGACACTCTGGCTATGTATATATCCACGCTCACTGTGCCTGTGGCCGACAGTTATATCAACATAGTCAACAGCGACACGGTCGACGTCACGGCGCGTACTTTCAAGGCTCCCGAATTCCGCGACTGGCTCTCGTCGCAAGGCAAGAAGCAGCGCAAGTATGTGGAGTCGGAACTTACGTATGTAAATTCTGTGTGCCTGTATTCGCCTGATTCAGGAGTGCTGACACTTAAGATGAGATATCCGGCTACTCTCTCGCAGGAGGTTATATCGAAACTTGAGCCTCTTCTGCTTCCGGAACTTCAGTATAAGTGGACCGGTAAGAAATTCACTCTGCTCAAATGAATAGCACGGGAGCGCTCACACTCGTAGAGCTCAATCGCCGCATAGCGGGCGCATTGTCGCGCCCTGATCTCGCGGAGGTATGGGTCACGGCTGAAATGTCGGACGCACGTCTCAGCCGTGGTCACTGCTATATGGAGCTTATCGACAAGGATGCCGACAGTGGAGAGGTGCGTGCACGGCTTAAGGGTGTGATCTGGGCTTCCACCTTCCAGCGTGTCAGCGCCGAATTCTATGCCGTCACCGGGCAGCGCCTCGCGAGCGGTATGAAGGTGATGGTGCGCGGCTCGGTCAACTTCCACTCAGCCTACGGTATGTCGTTCGTAATCTCTGCCATTGATCCATCATATACGATGGGCGAAGTGGAGCGGCGGCGCCGCGAGATACTGGAGCGGTTGCAGCGCGAAGGCGTGGCCGATCTCAACCGCACTCTTGAATGGCCCGACGTGCCATGGCGTATAGCCGTGATCTCGGCTGCCAATGCCGCAGGCTACGGCGATTTCATACATCAGCTTTATCATAACCCGTCGCGTCTGCGCTTTCGTACACGCCTGTTCACGGCTGCTCTTCAGGGGCAGAATACTGCGTCGTCGGTGATTGCCGCGCTCGATGAGATCGCCGCGGAGGCCGACAATTGGGACTGCGTGGTGATAATACGTGGTGGTGGTGCCACGAGCGACCTGGTGTCGTTCGACGACTATCTCCTCGCGGCCAATGTGGCTCAGTTCCCCCTCCCCATAGTGGTCGGTATAGGTCACGAGCGCGACGTTACGGTGCTCGACTATGTGGCCAATATGCGTGTCAAGACACCGACCGCCGCTGCCGAATGGCTAATCTCGCGAGGTGAGGATGCGCTGGATCGTCTGCATCGTCTGGCCTCCGATCTGCTCCGCACAGTCACCGACACTACAGCCGAGGCCTCGCGCCAATTGGCTTATATCGAATCTACAATAGTAAGCGCACCGGCTGCGTCGCTTCAGCGTGCTGAGGCTCGTTGTCGGCAGGCAGCCCTCGCGTTGGCCGGCGCAGTAGGTCGCTCCACATCAGTGCATCTCACACGACTCGATGCCGCAGCCTCAGCCCTCAAAGTGGCGTCGGCGCTCGCCGTGGAGCGCGCTCAGACACGTATGCAGCGTCAGGCTGATATGCTCGCCGCACTCTCTCCGCAGGCTACCCTCGCCCGCGGATACACGATAACACGCACTGCCGACGGCCATGCCATACGAAGCAGTGCTGAACTTGCCGAAGGCACTCGGATCATCACCACATTTGCCGACGGCTCCGCTTCATCAGTAATTCAATCCCACCAACAATAGATATGTCAACCGATACTCCCGCCTTTACCGATATAAAGGATCTCACCTACGCCCAGGCTATCGCCGAACTGGAGGAGATACTGCGCAATATGCAGAGCGACAACTGCGACATCGATCTCCTTACCGTCTACACCCGGCGCGCCTCGGAGCTTCTGGCCGAATGTCGCCGTCGGCTCACTGTCACCGACAGCGAGTTGCGCGAGATACTCAAGAAGATGGAAGAGCAATAGCCTTATTCCCCGACCGGTTCGGTTAGAAACAGGATGGTGCGCTCCAATGACGCCCGGCACGCAGGGCAAAATGCCGGATATTCGTTGGTGCGCATACGGCAGTTGTAGGCCGGACGGTATATCCCTTTCGATCGGTAGCCACCACCTTCAAATAAGCCTGTGTCCGGCGTCCCTTCCCATTTTGATGCGAAGTCTACGAGTGTGGTGATATTAGGCTCCCATGGCTCGGCATCGAGCGCATAGGTGCCGTCCATTTCATCGTCGTAGAAATATTCATCGGCCAGGCCTCCGAAGCTGTGGCCGAATTCGTGTATGGCCACGGGGCGGAAGAAGGGTACGTGTGCTGCCGTGAGAGCGTAATTGTTGTAGATGCCGCCACCCCCGTATTGGTCTGTATTGGCCAGCACTATGATATGGGCAGTCGGCACGGCATCAGCCGCGGTGTGCATATCCCATACGCGCGGTGATGTGAGATAGCGGTCCATGTGGAAAGTGTCGAAGTGCGATCCGAATGGCGTATCGAGCCATCGGCCCGACTGAGGCGATGATACTCCGCTGTCGACCGACGGCGTGGCTATGGCTGTGAGCTGCAGCCTGTCGGTGTAGTGGCAGAATGGTTCGTAACTGAGAAGCTCGTCGACGAACGCCTGTGCATCGGCGTAGAACGTGTCGGCCTCATCCTCGCGGTATCCTTCGGCAAGTATAGCCACAGATATTGGGGAGGGATGCGCGGAGGCGTGAAGTACGCGGTGCGGAAGTCGGGGGCGCTTGCGCTCGCGCACCAGTATTTCGGCCGGGGAGTATAGATATGTGTGGGTGGCGAGAGTATCGCGACGGTTGTCGAACAGAAGTAGTTTCACCACGGCGTCGCACTCGGGGAGCGGTACCTCTACGGTATGTTCGAAACTTACAGTTGCTGAGTCGGCTCCCGGCAGGTGGAGCCACTCCTGATATAGTGTACTGAATGGGCTACGGTATAGTATGCGCCCGGTAGCTTGGTCGGTCACAACTACCTGTCCGTTGCCCTGCAGCGGGGCGCGGTCGAGGTTGACGGTGCGGCCGCCCCATCCGTCGAGTTTCGATACTTCGTGGAGCATCACGGCCGGACGGCCATCGGATATACCGAGCACATAGTCGAGGCGGAGAGTGGAATCGGGTGTCTGCGCGAGCATCGGTAGCGCCGATACCAGAAGTGTGAGAAGGGTAAATATTCGTGTCATATAAGGTGCGAAGTTACAAAATTTACAATAATGCGCCTCGTATTTCGTTTCTATTTACGTGAACATCTACGATATACGACGCTACGGTACTTATCTGTTCCTCCTCCTTTCGGCGGCGGTGATCGTCGTATTCCTCTATTTCTCAGGCTCGCTCGTGAAAGATCTCGGTGTGCAGGAACGTGCCCGCATGCAGATTTGGGCTGACGCCACACGCGAGATAGCCCGTACTACCGACTTTGACAATGCCAATATCGACTTTCTGCTCGGCATTATCGAGGGCAATAATAATATACCGGTGCTACTCACCGACGCCAATGGCAATATACTCCAGCAGCGTAACTACATATTGCCGGAACCCGACGCTCCGCTCGACTCGGAGGCCAATAGCCGCTTTCTGGCTGACAAACTGAGCAGTCTGGCGCACTCGGACAATAATATACTTATCGTAATTGCTCCCGGTGTGGAGCAACATCTCTACTATGAGGATTCCAATCTGCTCCGACATCTTAGCCTCTATCCATATATCTTGCTTGCGGTAATGGTGGTGTTTGTGCTCATCGTATATTTCGCTGTCAACTCCACCAAGCGCGCCGAGCAGAACAAGGTGTGGGTGGGTCTGTCGAAAGAGACAGCTCATCAGCTCGGCACACCCATATCATCGCTGATGGCGTGGGTGGAGATGCTGCGCAGCAGTCCCGGTCCGGCTGATCCGGAGGCACTCGATGAGATGGACAAGGATCTGCGACGGCTTGAGACGATTGCCTCCCGATTCTCCAAGATCGGATCCAAGCCGCAGATGGAGTGCGCATCGCTCAACACAGTGCTGAGCAATTCGGTGGCTTATATGCGTGGCCGTATATCTTCGCGCATCGATCTGAGTATCGATCTGCCCGATCGTGAATTGTCGGCCAATGTGTCGGTGCCGCTTATCGAGTGGGTGATGGAAAACCTTATCAAAAATGCCGTCGACGCTATGGAGGCGCGAGGTTCGATAGCTGTATCGCTCCGGGCAGATAACGAGGGGCACATCGCCGTGATAGAGGTGACTGATACCGGCAAAGGTATGACGCGCAAGATGCGCAAGCAAGTGTTCAATCCCGGATTCACCACCAAGAAGCGCGGCTGGGGCCTTGGTCTTACGCTTGCCAAGCGCATCGTAGAGCAATACCATGGTGGTCAGATCTGCGTAAGTGAATCCGAACCGGGTGTAGGCACCACATTCCGAATCCAATTACCACTGTGCCGATGAGTCGCCTGTTTATAACCGATCTCGACGGAACGCTGCTCGATTGCCACAGCCGTGTGTCGCCACACTCGGCCGAAATTATATCAGCACTAAGCCGGGATGGCGCACTGATCAGTGTGGCTACGGCGCGTACTCCGGCCACTGTGGAGCAATTGCTTGCCTATACCTATACCACGATCCCGGCCATAGTGATGACCGGAGCCGCTATGTGGGATCGCGCCACACGCCGGTATCTCAATATCCGCTATCATACTGAATCTACTGTAGAGAGCGTGGCGCAGACACTTCGCGAGGAAGGCATATCGCCCTTCTATTATTCGATAAGCGAAGATTCGCCGATAGTATATTGCTATCACTTCGGTATGGCGATGTCGGCAAAGGAACGGAAGTTTATGGAGGAGCGCAGTCGCCTGCCTCTCAAACGTATCTATCATCTGCCCGGCGGCAAATTGCCTGCGGAGAAGCGCCGCGAGATCGTGCTGATGTTTGCGGTTGGTGATATGGATAGTATCAAACGCGCGGCAGAGCGTATTGCCTCCACCATTGACTGCTCCTATTCATGCTATCCCGACGCGTTCAACCGGCAAGTGGGCTATCTGGAGATCTTTGCGCCGGGAGTGAGCAAGGCAAGTGCTGTTGAGCGACTGAAAGAGATGACCAAAGCCGACAGCCTGACGGTTTATGGCGACAATCTCAACGACCTGCCGATGATGGCTGTTGCCGACGAAGCAGTAGCTGTGGCCAATGCTCTCGAAGAAGTGAAAGCGCACGCCGACCGTGTGATCGGCCCAAACTCCGCCGACTCCGTAGCCCTCGACATCCAATCAAATTTATTGTAATATATCGCCAAAGTCTGTCTCGTCGGGCCAGGGGCAGGGGAGGCCGGTGGGCTTGAAGGTGGGGCGCTGGGCGTCGACGCTGCGTAGGTATTGGCCGAGCTGTCGGCTGAGTTCTTCGGTCAGTTCGGGCATCTCGGCAGAGAGGTTGGTGGTCTCGCCGATATCTTCCCGGATGTTGTATAATTCTTTCCGGCCGGTGCGGTAGAAGTAGACAAGCTTGTAATCGCCTCGTCGAATAGCGCAGGTCTGCCCGTAGCCCTGGCCTTTTTCCTCAAATTCGACGGGTAGCCATGTGTGAGGCGTATTCCACACGAGTATACGCCCGGGGTCGGTCGAGCCGGTACCGGAGAGGAGCGGCACGAAGCTTTGGCCGTCGATGGTCTGAGGCACGGCGTAGGTGCCTATACCGGCCATTTCGAGTATCGAAGGGTAGAAGTCTTCTATTATAAGGTAGTCGTCGATAGTTGTGCCGGGGGTGACTATTCCGGGCCAATAGACGATCATAGGCTCGCGTATGCCGCCCTCGTATGCCGAGCCTTTGCCGGAGCGCAAGGGGCTGTTGTGACGGCCGTCGTCGGTGGCGCCACGGGCTCCGTAGTCGAGTCCGCCGTTGTCACTCATAAATATTATTATGGTGTTGTCGAGCTGATCGGTGTCGGTGAGATAGTCCAGAATATCGCCGAGGCTCTTGTCCATACCCTCTACGAGAGATGCGTAGCGGGCTTCGGTATCGTCGAGGCCACGGGCGCGATATTTGTCGTAGAAGCGGTCGTCCTTGTCAAGTGGTACGTGGACGGCGTAGTGCGACATATATAAATAGAACGGTTTGTCGGTGGTGCGGGCGGAGTCGAGCGCTTTGAGCGCTTCGAGTGTGAGCGCTTCAGTGAGAAACACGCCCGACTGCCAATATTGGTCGAGTCCCGGGGTGGCGAAGCGGGGGTGCCATTTCGAACCATCGGGATTGTAGCCGAAGCAGCGCTCGCTGAGATATGTGGCGGGACCTCCGGCGGCGTGGCCGGCGATATTGACGTCGAATCCGTAGGCGAGCGGATCAGCTGCGGGGGTGTCTTCGGCTCCGAAGTGCGCTTTGCCTACGTGGATGGTATGATAGCCGGTCTCTCGGAGCAGCTCCACGAATGAGGTGCCTACGGCTGTGTTGTTGATGCCCGGAGCAGGCTGGATACCGTTGTAGTTCCAGTCAGGCATATCAACATAGGGGTTGGGCTCGTCGGTGGAGGTATCGCGTTGGAGCGTCCAGTTGGTTACACGGTGTCGTGCCTGATTCATACCTGTCATGA
Source organism: Paramuribaculum sp. (assembly GCA_029060545.1). Taxonomy (GTDB): domain Bacteria; phylum Bacteroidota; class Bacteroidia; order Bacteroidales; family Muribaculaceae; genus Paramuribaculum. Next base: position 47,482 of record JAIDTT010000067.1, read on the forward strand.
GGCTGCATCGGCTCGGAGAACTGATAGAACAGGCGTAGGCCGATGTCATCTTCACTCCCATAGACGCGAGGCGCTCCATATTCGGAGTGTCGTAGCGACGATTAAGATATGTCGAGGCGGTGTCGAAGGGTACGGAGGTATCCTGCCAGCCCATATCGTCGACCATAAACAGGACTATATTGGGGCGATCGGTAGGTGCGGCAGAGACCGTGACGGCGCCGGCGAATCCGGCCAAAGTGCCTAAAAATTTCGATTTCATGGTGATTAGAGCCGATTTTGAGGGGTTGATACGATGCAAAGGTAAAAAAATTCGCGATGTTACAAAAGTTGTTACGTAATTGTTACGGACAAAATGACAATTTGGTGACAGGGTTGTGACAATTTAATATATTGATATGTAGCGTTGTGACGAAATTGTTACAATAAATGTTGTGTTTCTGTAACACAAATGACAAACAAATGTCATCTTTTTGTA
>JAIDTT010000068.1 GCA_029060545.1 Paramuribaculum sp.
ATCTATCACCCCCGATACATTACCGGAATCTTTAGTGTATAAGTAGTTGCCTCCTGCATCATCTATGAGTTGCGCCATATAGCTTCCGGTCGACGGCATGAACCACGAATCACCGTAGGGCACGTTGAGCATCACACCCGGGCGCGGAGCATTGATTTCTGCTACCCTATCTTTTAGAGCATTGTAGCGTTCAGGAATTTCGGCAAAGAGCCTTTCGGCCTCTTCACGCTTATTTATTATCTCACCGACCGCCACAAGCCATTCAGCTTTTCCGAGCGGCGACTCCTCGAGGTAGTCGCCTATGTAGATATAGGGAATCCCCAGTTCTCGGAGCTTACCCTCCATCGAGCTTGCGCCGTTCACCCCGTAGAGCATCACCAAGTCCGGCTCGGCGGCCATAAGGCTCTCATAGTCGATATTACCTTCATAGCCTATATCCGCAATCTCATCGCGCCGGGCCTGAATCTTCGGATTGCTGATATAGTCGATACCCGACACGCCTACAATGCGGTCTGTGGCACCGAGAGCATCGAGCATCGCCACGAATGTCGACGACGTCACTATAATCCGCTCCGGCGCATTGCTGATGTGCAGCTGCGTGGTCACACTGTCGCTTCCCTGCCAGGGGTTGATGCTCTCTATCACCCTGCCGCCATCCTTGTCGGCATATATGGCGAAGCCCTGCGCATATACGGGAGTGTAGAGTGTATCCGCATATTCCACATCGTTGGAGGAGCCGTGGCCGCAGGCTGAGAGAAGGAGCCAGATGGCTATTGATATAGAGGTGAGTTTGTTCATTTCTTGCCGAATTTTGGAGTGATACCGATGAAGAATTCAAAATTGATACCGGGCATAGGCCGGGATAGTACCGATAGATAGTCTTCGTTGAAAAGATTGTTTACAGCCAGCTTCAGCTGAAGATCCACCGGCCTGAATTTCAGATTTTTCTCGAGAGATATATTGCTCATGAAGTAGGGCGGTAGCGCACCGGTGAGAGTAATATCGTTGCTCGACATCGTGTAGCGTTCCGAATAATACGCCCACTTGTAGAGGAAACTCCACGACCGCCACGTCAGTCGCCCGGTCAGCGATGCAGAGTGGCGTGGCACGTAGGGGAGTTGCTTGCCTACCGAGCGGTCGGCCGGCGACAATTTCTCTCCCTCGTTGATCGAAGGCGTCCACGAATAAGATCCGCTCAGGTCGAATACCCAGCCCTTAGCCGGTTCGAAGGCCACATTAAGTTTACCCTCGATACCGTAGGCGTGAACCTTCTTCACATTGCGCGGCGAGAAGAACCCCTTGGTTGTGGGAAGCCAGATGATCCAGTTGTCGATGCGCGAGTCAAACCAGGTGATACTTCCGCCCATCGAAAACGGGAAGGGCTTCTTGCCGCCGATATCGAAACTGACACCGGCGTCGTAGGTCCAGCCGCTCTCGCTCAGCAGATTTGGGTTGCCTCCGGGAAGGAAGTAGAGGTCGTTGAGAGTCGGGAACTTGTGATTGCGCGATACTGAAGCCTTTACCATTACGTTGCCCGCAGACGACAATATGCCGTCGACAAACAGAGCCGGAATCACCGGCGCCCACGTCGTACCGGCCATCTCCTGCCTTACCACCGCCGACAGCCCCAGTCGGTCTATCGGCTGCCATTTGGCCGATGCCGACCCCGACAGCTCTACACGCGCTTTGTTGTAGCCCACAATAGCGCGGTCGCCATCCTGGAGTATCACATTCTTGTCGGCGCTCTTTACGAAATGCTGATGAGCCGATAGCGATGCGGTGAGGTAGAGTCGGCGCGATGGACTGTATTCGCCTTCGGCCTGACCGTACACTGTGTTGACCCGGCTTCTTGAGCGAGTCATATCCGCCCAGATACCCGGAGCCACTTCGCGGCTATAATCGTAGCCCATGCGGGTATGTATGTAGCCCGCGCGCAGCCCTGTTCGCCACGAACTCCGGCGGTGATCCCACGATGCTACCGCACGCAGCGTGTTTTCCTTCTGCCGGTTGTCGAAGTCGCTTTCATATCCGTAGTCGGTTGTAAGCATCGGAAGCTCGCGGTTCGAGCGGATATACCAGGCATTGAGGCCGAAGCGGTCACCGCGCCCCGTGTTGTAGTACACCTCCTGCAGAGCATGGAAATCCTTGTATGATCCGCTACGGTTGCGCTCCTTCGGATGATACCAGCCTATGATCTGATGATTGTCGTCGTAGATGTTCTCGCGCTTGTCGTGGTTGATATAGGTATAGTCGTTGGGTGATGAGGAATACACCACGCGGGTCGACACGTCCCAGTGATCGTTGCCGTATGTGAAGCGTGCGAATTCGTCGAACGTGCGGAATGACCCTATGCCCTGCACATATTGCAGATTGAATCCGGGAGCCACCGATGGCAGCGTGCCGAGCTTCACCGCACCGCCTAATCCGCCACCCGTCTCATTGACCGAAGATGTGCCGTGGAGCAGGGTAGCCTGATCGATGAAGTATGATGGAATGGTGGAGAAGTCAGTCATACCGAGCATCGGGCTGTTGATGCGCATACCGTTCCATGTCACCTGCGTGTGGCTTGGAGATGTGCCGCGGAAAGCCACAGTCGATAGCGTAGCACGTCCGTAGCTCTTTACGAATACCGATGAATTGAATGTAAGTATGTCGGCCATCGACAGAGCGATGTTCTCCTTCAGCGCCAGCGAGTCAAACGACGTCTTCTGCACACCGATCTCCTTCATCGGGCGCTTACCCCACGCCACCACCTCCCCAAGCCGGTTCACCCGACTCTGAGCAGACGCATTGATGCTCAATGCGATTAATGCACAATGCACAATGCACAATGCACAATAATTAATGCACGATAAGCGATGCCTAAAAAGTTGGTTGTCTTTATCTTCTTTCATCCTTAAATCATTTAATCGTGCATTGTGAATTGTGCATTGTGCATCCAACAAAAGCTTGAGGGGTTGATCCCTACGTAGAAATTATCGAGAGGGCGGCCGGCCGAGTTGAAGCGGTAGATGATGCCTTGCTGCTGATAGTCGATAGCGTCCGCTACATAGATGTCGCCATGCACCGGGTCGACCGTCAGACCATAATACAGCGTTCCGTTTGATTCAATGATCGGACGAGCCGGAAGGTGCTGTGCCGTCACGTCCATCGTCCACACATCATCGTTGAGCCAATAGAGGCGGTCTCCCTGTCCGTTGACCATCAGCTGCCGCGGGGTATCGCCGACCTTGAAGCGAAACTGTCGCTCTACCTCCATTCGCTCTGGATCGATGCAGTAGAGTGCCGGCGCCTCATAGCCGTAGGGCGATCCATCATAGCCGCCGTCGGTGATAGTCCATAGCTTGCCGTTGCAGTCCAAGGCAATCGACCGAGGCTGAATACCTACTGTGATCTCACCTGCGACCTCATCCGTAGCAGTGTCTATTTTTATAATGCGGTTCTGATAACTCCAGCATGTGCAGTACACGTATCGCCCTACCGATACCATCTGCTCCGTGGAGCCTGCTCCCATCTCCATACCAGGCACCTCGATATAGCCTGTGATGCTGTAAGTGGCCGGATCGACGATGAAGATGCGATTGTCCCAGAGCTGAGAGATGTATGCTTTGTGCTGGTTTACGAAATGGATGTAGCGCGGTGAGGTAAGCCCTTCGATGCGTCCGAGTTCGCGAAACGAGACCGGATCGATGGCAAATACCACATGGCTGTTGTTCACCACTATCCAGCCGCGGTTGTCATACATGATCATCGACTGCACCACATCGCCGAGCTTCGTTCGGTTGGCACGGTAAAACACCTCATTTTCAACCACCTCGGTCGACGGATTGTAGTACGACAGCGAGGCGTTGCCATATTGGAAATTGCCCTCGCAGCAAATAAAGAGACCCGTGGTCGCCTCGAAATTCTCCGGAGAGTCGGCCTCCCACTTCATACAGCTGAATAGGAGGCAGCAAAGTGATAATATGTAAAGTCGGTTGAGCATTGTCTATTTCAGGGATAAATCGGTAAATCCGGCTACTTCCGTCGACAGTTCGCCGAGGATAGCCATTGAAGCGCACACACCGGTCTGCACCTTTATGAAGTCAATGTATTTCAGTTCTATGGCCGTGCCGTCGGGCTGCATAGCGCGGGATATGGAGAAGCCGTTGACCTGTCCGTCGGGGCTGTACACATCATCGTCGGTAAGCAGATCGGAGCCCATATTGTCGGCGTAGCCCCACGGATATGGCAGGCTGTTCCACATTCCGGTAGTTGCATCCTGCTGAGTGCGTGCCTCCAGACGTGTGCCGCGCAGGGTGTAGCAGTCGGCCGGAATCCATGCCGGATAATACGTGGGCTGGCGATGGAATGATGCCATGTACGGTACCACACCGGTGGCCGAGCGGTTGTCGGTCCATTGAACATTCATCGCCGAGCCTGCCGGGCGGTAGTAATTCACGGCATAGTCGCGCCATGTCGATGCCGCGGCGTATTCGCTTCCGCGGAGCTCATACCATTCGTCGTCGGGCAGACCGTTGCCGTTCACATCCTGCATCACATATATTATACCCGGCTCGTTGGAGCCGCCCGATCCCGTCATCGCATTGAGGTAGGCATTGCCGCGGATGCTGAAATCGTAGGATGTCTGACGCGCCGGGATACTGTGGTCGAAGCCCACTATTATGTAGCCTCCGAATGCACCGAGCGACACGAATAGCCCCTCATTCATCCGCTCCAGTGCCCAGCGGTTGGCTGCCGCGAGGGTGGTGATACCCTCCGTCATTCCGCCGCCGGCCGACGTGTCGCCGATAAACTGACCCGGAGCGGGACACCACTCCAGTACCGCCGTGGCTGTCGGTGAACTGCCCCCGGTGGCCTTGCGATATCGCGTATCCTCAGTCGCAGCGACGCATACCACGGTGACCGTAGCCGTTACACTCTCGTCGGCAGTGACTGCGATAGTGTATTCCCCCGGCTTCGTGGGGGTAAACACAAATGTCTCCGCCGAGCAGCCTGCATCCACCCCGTCGATGCTCCAGCGCAGTGATGCAGGCTGCGACCCTTCGATAATGGGCGTGAGATACACGGCGCGTCCGGCAAAGGTGTAGCGCGTGGTCGATTCGGCAAAATAAGAAGGTTTGGGGAAGGACAGCTCAATTGGCAGACGGTCTACGGCTTCGATGGTGAAAGACCGTCGCGATGAGCCTTCGATATTCGATGTTGTGATCTCAACCCGGTAAGAGCCTGCCGCCTGCGGAGTGAAACAGAGAAGATCCGTATCGCCTGCCGGCGCGCCGTCGATAGTCCAGCCGACTGCGAATCCTTCAACTTTTGAATTGCTGATGTCGGCCTTCAGTTTGTACTCTGCCCCGGCAAGCACAGTCACCTTATCCGTGGCAAGCGGAAGCGATATAAGCGGAATACCCGGCTCGGCCACCTCTACCGCCACCTCCTCTTGTGCGGTACCGGCATAGGTGGTCACCGTGATCAGCACATAGTATTTACCCGCTTCGGTCCAGGTGTGCACAAACTCCGGATCCGTGCCCGCTTCCACGCCGTCGATCGTCCAGAGATACCGGGCATCGGCGCAGTTGGTGTATTCCGGGAGGATGCGTAGCTCCACGCCCACGCTTGTGGCGTAGCTCACCGTAGAGTTGTAGAAACTGATAGAGGGGAGTCGCCGCGACGAATCCTGTTCGATCACGTCGTCGCGGTTGCAGGCGCAAAGAGCGATGGCAAGTAGTAGGAGGTATGTGATTCGGTTCATCTGTTTGCTCGAGTGATTGAAACTATTGCCGGCGAAACAGATAAGAGATATGGCCCGAATCAATGAACTTGTAGGGTGGGGCGTTGGCCCGATGCCGAAAGTTCAGTCGATCAGATTATAATGCTCTGTAAATTCCCGCAGACACACATTAAATCGGTATAGCGGAAAAGGCAGGTGTTCTGACTTATCCCTATCCTCAGCGCCTTCTCAGCCTCACGGTGAGGCCAATGACATCGTGCTTCGGATAATAGCAGGAATCACAGCAGCGGGTACTGTCGGGGAATCACACCCCGTTCCCTATTGTGCGCTTTGAGTAGAGCGACTCCTCGCATCCGGCGCAACCATTTTCCGGTCACAAAGTTAAGATTTTTTCTCTCCACCCCCAAAAATTCGGTATTACGAATTATGGGGAGTAGGGGGGCGATGGAATGTGATAGCTATTATAGCTGAGATAGCTAAAATAAAAAGTGGAAAAATGTCATTGTGCGCTTTTCGTGCGGGGATTCTCGATAATGTTGAATGTGGAATTTTGAATTTCGACGGAATCAGGCGCCTGTGGCGCTAAAGCCTCCCTCCCCTCCGCCTCTGGTAGTGGTCAAAGGTACGGTGGGTTTGGGTGGGTGGAGCACTATTTTTTAGAATTTAAAAAGGTTGGGTTGCATTTTTTAAGAAAACGCAAAAACATATATTTAATTCGACAATATTTGTTTTTTTCAATAATGGTTAGTAATTTTACGGGGTCAATCCGGAATGACGCGACATACAAATTAAAAGAAGAAGCGTTTTGCTTATCTTGCAAATGAAAACCTGAGAAATTTTCAATGTACGCAAGAGGTAACAAGACGGTTCTCACGCTATAGCGTGGGCCGCTGTTTCATATCTCGCGTACAAGGTTTTCTCAGGACCATCATTTGGAGGTGTGGTAATGCAGTCCACGCTTCTGCATCTGAGAATCGGCCTATAGGACTGTAAGGCCAATCATTACAAATCAAATGAAAAAAATATTATTTTTATTAATTACCTTGGTAAGTTGTAGCTTGTTTGCTATGGCAGATGATTATAGTTGTCGCGTGTATGGTGCCCAAAATAATAATGTGGCCACGCTTAACAGATCAACTGCAACCGCCTATAAAAATGGTTATACCTATGTAAACATTTATGTTCAGCTGACTAAACCGGCAGAAGAAGATACGGGAGTTGTTGTAAATATTAAAGATGGGAACAGTACAGTTGCAACTGCTGTAATATATATTTCCAAAGGGCAAAAGGCACCAACAAACGGCTATCAAGCATTTAACAGCTCAAATTTGGTAGACGGAAAAACATATAATCTTGCCCTAGCGAGTGCTTCTTGTCAATAGTAAATCATTATAGATTAGTATAGTGCTATAGTGTGCTTTCCCGTACATTGTAGCACTTTACTTGTTTAACAGAACAATAGAAAGTCCCTATCTCCATAGTGTCAGTATAGATGGAATGCAACGATGGCGTTGCGGAATATCCATCAACGCGAAAATTAATGTGCAATACATTGATTATCAATAGTCGTATTTTTGAAGTTATTGCCCAATATGGACTTATGCAAGCTTTTGGGCTGGGGCAAAGGGAATCTCATCGTTCGCAATTTTGGGTAGGTGTGTGCGGCTGCGATGTCGGCGATGGCTTCTGTGTCGAGGAGCCAGCGGCTCCCGGCTTCTACATCCTCCGTCAGGGCTCCAAAGCCGCCAAAATCCTGAAATAAATCACGGCTCACGATACCCAATAAAAGAGCGGGCGCACCCACCTTGGGCGCGCCCGCTCATCCCAGAAAAATGTCCATTAGGCCAGAAATTATAGTAAATCGTGCAAATCGAAAGTCATACTTTTGATTTGCGCGATTTGGGAATCTTTCCTACTCTCATCCCTATCCGTAGACTAAGAATTATATATCCCTAATATTCAGTAGGCCTTTGCCTTGTGTCTCGCCATTATATATCACGGTCGAGTTTTGGATGTTTGGGAGTAGGTCTCGGAGATATTTGAGATTTTTAGTGAAATCGGTTTGAAATGTTGCGCCGGCTTTTACCTCATATATATTCAGCCCACCGGGAGTTTCCTCAATGATATCTACCTCACGGCCTGAGTTTTCGCGGTAGAAATACACGTTTGGTTCTTTAGCTATATTGTATCGGTTTTTAATCAGTTCAGTTACAGCAATATTTTCAAAAATTGCGCCACGCAAGGGATGAGTATCGAGCTGAGAGGGGTGCTCAATACCTAAAAGATAGCACAGCACTCCTGAATCATAAAAATATAATTTTGGCGTTTTTGTAAGCCGCTTCGATATATTGGCGAAATATGGAGGAAGCGAATAAGCGATGTATGAGGCCTTAAGCAGTGATATCCAGGCAGAGATGGTCGGAGCAGTTACTCCGGCTTCTACGGATAGAGATGCAAGATTGATTTCGCTTCCTACTCTGGCAGCACATAGACGCATAAATAGTTGGAATTTGTCGAGATACTGAACCTGGCCGAGTGCACGAACATCCCGCTCGATGTACGTGCCATAATAGTTGCGGTAAAAAATCTCCGGAGGAATCATATCGGAAATTGTACCCGGATAGAATCCGCGCCACATCAGCTCAGACGTAGATACATCAATATCGGATCTGCTTAACTCCTTGAATGAGAATGGTAAGACGGTGAATAATGCGGCTCTACCCGCGAGCGATTGCATAGAGTTATGAAGCAGAGAAAAATTATTGCTACCGGTAAGGATGTACCTTAGAGATTTGTCCCTGTCTACTCGGGCTTGGATAGATGAAAGCAATTCAGGGAGGTTTTGGATTTCGTCGATAATGGCATTGGGCCCTAACCCATCGAGAAAGCCATTGATATCATCCAGCGCCCGAATTCGCGTGCTTGTATCTTCAACATTTACGAATGTATAATCGGGAAATAGATGCTTCGCAAGCGTTATCTTGCCACTTTGCCTCGGACCGGTTATAATAATAGCGGGATAGTATTTTACGGCAGTTAGAAGGGAATCCGAAATCAGGCGATCTATATAAGGCATAATGCAAAGTCATAAGTTATCGCTGCAAAGATATAGAATCATAGTAAATCGTGCAAATCAAAAGTCACACTTTCGATTTGCACGATTTGGTAGATACCGCTGAAATTCCGGATTAATATTATGCGAGGTAGTCGGCGGCGATGTCGGCGATGGCTTCGGTGTCGGGGAGCCAGTGGCCGTCGGCATCTGCGCGTACCATATCCATCATCTGGTAGTAGTCGAGTGTGGGGAGGTCGTCGTCGGGATCGGCTATCTCGGCGGTGAGGTTGACCGGGTCGATGGCGAGCTGCACATCGCCGTCGTAGTCCTCCTCATTGGCGATAAATGAATTTACTGCCTTTGTGATGGCATTGACCAGAGCCGAATACTTGAGGTCGGTGTCGGATGTTGACATATTGGATATGAGTTGAGTTAGTTAGGTAATGGATCAATAGGGGAGAGGGTGTGATAGAGGGTGTCGCCGCGTGTCTGTAGCTCATCGAGAAATCCACGCATATATTCGTCGGCTACCTCTTCGGAGGCCATGGTGGCTATGCGGTAGCGTTTGGCATTGATGTTGAGCAGGGCTGAGCGTATCTGATTCTCATCGGCACACGAGGCCAGCATCTCGCGGGCGTCGGAGCGACCGAGTTCGGTCACGTTGGTGGCACTATGATCCACACCCTCAGGCGTAACCACGGCTGTCTGCACATCCTCTGTCGGAGGCTGATCGGGGCCGGCGAGTTCAAGCGTTACCGAATCGGATTTGCCTCCGCAAGCACTGAGACTGAGTGCTAATATTGTGGCGTAAAATAGTTTCATAACAGTACCGTTGTGATTATGAGATTTCTCCATCATATCAATTCCTTGCAGCGTTGCTTCACCTCTTCCATAAGCCATCGGGGCGTGGATGTGGCGCCGCATACGCCTATCGATGAGGCGCCTGAGAGATAGGCCGGCTCTACTTCCGATGCATCGGCTATGAGGTAGGTACGGCTATTGGTGGCGCGACATTTATTGAATAGCACTTTGCCGTTGCTGCTCTTGCGGCCGCTTACGAAAAGCACTACATCGTGGGCGGCGGCAAAGCGCTGCAGAGCCTCGCCGCGGTTCGACATCTGGCGGCAGATGGTGTCGTGACATTCCACTGATTCGGGATCGTGGCTGAAGTCACGGAGCCGCCCGCACATGGCGTGGAAGCCTTCGAGCGGCATTGTGGTCTGCGAGTAGAGTGCCACGGGGCGGCCGGGATCCACGAGTGCCGACAGGTCGCTCGCGTCGTCGACCACGATAGCCGTGCCGTCGGTCTGACCGACGAGGCCGTTGACTTCGGCGTGGCCGGCTTTGCCATATATCACGATCTGTGGCGCATTCTCACGGCGGTATGTGTCCTTGATGCTTCTTTGCAGACGAAGCACCACGGGGCACGTGGCATCGATAATTTCGATGTTGTTGCGCCGGGCAGTGGCGTAGGTCGACGGCGGCTCTCCATGGGCGCGCAGAAGCACGGTAGCGTCGCGCAACGCGGCAAGCTGTTCGTGGGAGATGGTGGTGAGGCCGGCTGCCTGCAGGCGCTCCACCTCGCTCGAATTATGCACGATATCGCCGAGACAGAACAACGGCCGGTTGCCGCTCAGCAGTGATTCGGCCTTGCGTATAGCCGACGTCACTCCGAAGCAGAAGCCGGAATCCGGGTCAACTTCTATATTGATCTCCTTAATCATAGCTGTGAAGCTATGTTGCGGTAAGTGTCGAGAAGCCACTCGTTCTGCTCCTCGATGGTCATTGTGGAGTTGTCGAGTTCGATAGCATCGTGGGCCTTGCGGAGGGGGCTTTCGGCGCGGGTCTGATCGATGTGGTCGCGGGAGATCACATTGGCGAGTACCTCTTCGAAGGTAGTGGCGACGCCCTTGTCGATGAGTTCCGACAGGCGGCGTTGAGCGCGAGTCTGAGCCGAAGCGTTGACATAGATCTTCATCTCGGCGTCGGGGAACACGGTGGTGCCGATGTCGCGGCCATCCATTACGATACCCTTCTCACTGCCCATAGCCTGCTGCATGGCCACGAGGGCATGGCGCACTTCTGGTATTGCGGCGATAGGGGATACACACTGGCTCACGGCCATAGAGCGAATCTCCTTCTCCACGTTGCTACCGTTGAGGATGGTAGACTGACCGCCGTCTGTCACCTCAAAACCGATGTTGATTTCGGGCAGCGACTTGATGATGGCTTCGGTGTCGGGTTCCACCCCGGGGCTTACCAGACCTTTCTGCATAGCGTAGAGTGTGACGGCGCGATACATCGCGCCTGAGTCGATATAGCGGTAGCCTATGCTCTTGGCCAGTTGCTTGGCCATACTGCTTTTGCCCGACGACGAGAAGCCGTCGATGGCTATGATGATTTTCTTTTCCGACATATTGATATACGATTAATAGAGAAGTTCAGTGATATTGGCCGAGAGGTTGAAGAGCAGGGTGGTGGCGCCATTGTGCGGCTGCGCGAACGCTACTCCGATGCCGAACGACTTCACTTTCAAGCCGGCTCCGATGGAGAAGCCGGAGAGAAACGAACGCGAGTAGGTCGACATATCGGTGCGGGTCTTGTAGTTGTAGCCGATGCCGATATGAAACTTCTCGGAGGGAACGAAGTCGGCGGCGAAGATGAGGTGACGGAACAGGTTGGAGCCGAACGAACTTTTAACCTCGGGAGCCGACTGGTCGCCATCGGCACCGCTCGTCACCTTATAGTAGGGGAGATTCCATTTAGTCAGATTCCAGGCCGTGACGGAGAAGCGTATCGGTAAGGAGCCGAACGACTTTGTCCAGCCCAGTCGTAGATCCACGGGCAGGCGGTCGTAGCTCTGATCGAATCGCTTCACCTGGCCGCCGAGATTGGCCACGACTACCGACAGCGACAGATCGCGCTCGGCATCATAGTAGTTGATGCCCAGGTCAGTGGCGATGGCAAATGCAGTGTATTCCGCATAAGAGCTATAGAGCATCTTGAGTGTGGCGCCTCCGCGCAGGCGGTCGGTGATATCGTGGGAGTATGTGCCGCTGAAACTCATGTCTTTGGGGGAGAAGGAGCCGAGCACCGAGCCGGTGATATCGGTTTCGGTCATTTCGCCGTAGCCGTAGTACTGGAGACCTACGGCCCAGGCGCCGTGCTCTCCGGCACGGTTGCCGAAGCGCGCACCGGCGAAGTTGGATCCTCCGATATACCGCATATAGTTGATGCCGAGCTGCATCTCGAATTCAGGACCGAGCAGGGCCGGATTCTGGTCGATGGAGTTGATGTCGCCATCGATATTGGAAATATTGACACCTCCCAGACCATATACGCGTGCCGATGCCGGCACGTTGAGGAAGTTATAAGCCGGGGAACTATCCTCGGCCATTGCCGTGTGGCCTGTGGCGATCAGAAGCGAGATCAGGAGTATTGATCGTAATATGATATTCATCTTCGGGATGCGATATGCGGGTTTATTCTTAATGAAAAACGAACGGCGCGCACACATATTATAATAGGGTGCGCTTTTTTTGGAGGTGCTGAATGTGAATAAAGGTAAAACAATAATAATCATTATCAAAAACGGCTCTGCGGTTTTTGCGGAATGGCCGGCTGTGTATATTTTTGTACCACAAATCAGATATCACGACATCTACTACTAATGATCCGCCTCTCTTCGTCAAAGCGCATTCTAATCACACTTACAGTGGCAGCCGCCTCAGCGACCTGCATCTGCGCACAGACACCCAATACGGTGGCCTTCACACGCCCCGGCGCTTCCGAAAATTATTTTGCTTTCTATGCCGATCTCGTGGATGAGGCTCCCCGCTTTCCCGGCGGCGATGCCGCTATGCAGCACTTCATCAACAAGGAGCGCCAGTATCCGCGCGATGCTTATGAGGCAGGTATCGAGGGGCGTGTGGTGCTTGGATTCGTAGTGGATATCGACGGCACGATCGCTTCTATCAATGTGCACCGCGGTCAGAACCGTCTGCTTGTGGAGGAAGCAGTGCGTATCGTGTCGGTGATGCCCAAGTGGAAGCCCGGCTCGCTCGACGGCCACAAAGTACCGGTGTACTGCGTGGTCACCATTCCCTTCCGCTTATAAGGCGGAGCTATCTTTCCCTTTATAAAGCCGATGTGAAATGAGTAGGTACGCCGTGAGTACCAGCACGCCCGTTATCACCCACGTGATAGGGTAGATGGATATAAGTTCAAGATATGTGGAGCCTGCTCGGCTGCCAAGATAATAGACCCAGCCGAGACGGATCACACACGTGCCGAATACGACGAGCAGTGTCGGCGTCATCGAGTAGCCGAGACCGCGCAGTGCGGCGCCGCTTATCTCGTAGCTGGAGGCTAAGAATTGGAATATAAGTACATACTGCAGCCGCTCCAGACCATAATTGATCACGCTCGGATCGCTCGAAAACAGGCTGATGAACCATCGGCCGTTCAGCACTATGAGCAGATTGCACAGACCCACGCATACCACCGACATGATCATGCAGTAGAGAAATGCCCGCCGACAGCGGTCGTACTTGCCCGCGCCGTAGTTCTGGCTTATGAATGCCACGGCTGCCTGACAGAATGCCACCATTATGAAATAGCAGTAGAGCTCGAAGTTGAGTGCGGCCGCAGAGCCGGCTATTGCAGCCGAGCCGTAGCTGTTGATGGCGGCCACGATGAAAATGTTGGCTATCGAAAACACCATACCCTGCAGTCCGGCCGGTATACCGATCCGGAGCATCTTCTTCATTTCCGAGCCGTAGATCTTTATGGTGCGCAGCTGTAGCTTCAGCGGCTCCTCCTCACCCATGAGCCAGTAGACGATGAGCAGGGCATTGATGGCGTAGCCTGCAACGGTAGCTATCGCCACACCGGTCACACCCATATTGAACCACACTACTAATATAATGTTGAGCACAGCGTTCAATACGCCTGCCGCCACAAGGCTGTAGAACGGCCGTCGGGTGTCGCCCATACTGCGCAGCACCGCCGCTCCGAAATTGTAAGCCATCAGGAATGGCATACCAAGAAAGAATATCGTGAGATACTCGGACGCGAGATCGATTACGTCGGCCGGGGTATTCATCAACTCCAGTATAGGCCTTACGGCAACGACGCCTATCGCCGTGAGCGCCAAGCCACTGATAAGTGCCAACGCGCCCACAGTGGCTACCGCCTTACGGATGCCATCGCTGTTGTGTCGGCCTATATAGTTGGCCACTACCACATTGGCACCTATCGATACGCCAATGAATAGATTGATTATAATGTTGATGATCGGCCCGTTGCCACCTACTGCCGCCATAGCCTGATGGCTGCAGTAGCGCCCTACCACCACCACATCGATGGCGTTGAACGACTGCTGTAGTATGCCACTGGCTACCAACGGGAGGGAAAATATGATGATCTTGCCCAACAGTCCGCCGTTGAGCATATCCATTTTCCCGATCTGTGAAGTAGTAGCCAATGCGTGATTTTCAAAAAACTGTGCAAAATTACGAAAAACTGATAGAGATATTAGGTGGCATCGGGAAAAAATATTAACTTTGCGCTCGATTTCGTAATCTCTGGCAGGACGTGCAGCCTGCGTATATTGCGTTTAATGACAAATATTTTTAATAGCAGCAATGAAAACTGACTTAATTAAAGTAGCCGAAGAAGCATTTGCTACCGGCAAGACTTTCGAAGAATTCCAGCCCGGCGACACCATCACGGTGGCTTACCGCATCAAGGAGGGTAACAAGGAACGTATCCAGCAGTATCGCGGTGTAGTGATCCGCATCTCCGGCGAAGGCAACAAGAAGCGCTTCACCGTTCGTAAGATGAGCGACAACATCGGTGTAGAACGTATCTTCCCCATCGAATCGCCCTTCATCGACTCCATCACCATCAACAAGCGTGGTAAAGTGCGTCGCGCAAAACTTTACTATCTCCGCGCTCTCACCGGCAAGAAGGCTCGTATCAAAGAGCGTCGTCCCGCCAAGAAAGAGGCATAAATCCCGACGGATTTATCCAACACATTACGAAGGACATGCAGCTATCAGTAGCCCCGCGTGTCCTTCGACCTTTTTTTGTGTCAAATAGAAGAGCAATCTGCTGATTTTTCCTTACATTTGTGGGCAGAATATAAAATAACCAAAATACCTACTTAAAGATAAGCACAGATATGAAGAAACTATCGTTGGTCATCGTCGCGCTGGCCGCTCTTTTCTCGGCCAATGCTCAATCCACCAATTACATGGCGCCACAGAAGTTTGGCCAGAACTGGTCGCTCGGTGTTGATGTGGGTGTCACCTCTCCCCGACTTATGAATCATAACTTCTTGAGCGATATGCGTGCGCAGTTCGGACTGCATCTTGAGAAGCAGTTCTCCCCCGTGGTAGCTGTGGGCATCGAAGCACAGGCCGCTATCAATACCCACTCCTGGTATGCCGGCAGTCAGGCAGTGCTCGACGCCGGATATGACCTTACCGGCAACAGCGCATCGGCTCTCGATCGCTTCCGCGTCAATGCCTACACCACCGTCAGTCTCTTCAACCTCTTCGGCGGCTATCCTTGCGGGCGCCGCATATTTGATATGGAACTGCTCGCCGGTGCGGGCTGGGGCTATCAGGATATGCTTCATCAGAACTATTTCCTCACTAAGGCCGGCCTCAACTTCAACTTCAATCTCTCTAAATACTTCACTCTCTCGCTCAAGCCCGCAGTGGTGTTCAATATGACCGGCACCGCCTATGAGCCGCTCAATGTGTCGCAGACCTCTTGTGCTTACAACCGCCGTCTGGCCGGCTTCGACTTAAATATCGGCTTCACCTACCACTTCAACACCGGCTTCAAGTGCGTGACCGCCGGCGACAACGGTGAGATCGATGCCCTCAATGCCACTCTCAACGGCCTGCGTGCCGAACTCGATGCTTGCCTCGCCGCCACCGCTGCCAATGTGGCCAACCTCCGCGCCCTTCAGGCCGAGCTCGATGCTTGCCGCAACCGCGCACCGCAGGTGATAGAGAAGGTGACTGACAATCTCCAGAGCGTACGCTACGTATTCTATAAGATCGGTAGCTCCGTGATCACAGCCGATCAGCAACCCAATGTAGAGATGGTGGCTTCTTACCTCAAGCATCACAAAGACTCCAAGGTCGTGATCAAGGGCTACGCTTCGCAGGACGGCAATCTCGACTTCAACATCAAGCTCGCAGCAGCCCGTGCTGAATCCGTAAAGACAATGCTCGTTAAGAAATACGGCATTGACGCAGCCCGCATCACAGCCGAAGGCTGCGGCATCGGCAAGATGTTCAGCGAAAACGACTGGAACCGCGTAGCAATCTGCACCCTCGAAGACTAATCCCCAATCCCAATAATCAATCGAAGGCTGAGTCGATCCCCGACTCGGCCTTCGCTGTCATTACGCCACTCGGTACATTACCTTGTTACCCCACTATGGGCGCTATGGTGCGCTACAAGCAGCTCACCAGGCACGAAGTCACCGAGATAGGCAACAATATTTCGGATGTGTGCTCTTACCTGTATTGCAGCGTGGCAGCCGCCTGTTCGCGTGAGAAGATCGAGTTTGGTATGGAGCTTCTGGAGTTTGCCGATGCCATCGACGTAGAGGATCTCAATGCGTGGAGCGCGCGCCCACACCGCAGAAGCTCATCCCCTTCCCCTGGGATAAAACAAAGCATCGGCAAAAGACCGATGCTCCGCAAATATCTAAGGAGGAAGCCCGCGCACGCTTTAAGGCTCGCCTCGGAAAGTGATCAGCAGCTCCCACCCCACGGGGTATCTGAACCTCCGTCTGCTTTATCCATAGCTATTGCCGCCAATATAAGGACTGCGGCGATGAAAAGGATTAATACACACGTAAGCACAGTCGCTATGGGGTTGTACTCATAGAGAACGCATAACAATTTCCAAGTGGCACTCCAAAATGAATCATCGGAATTAATAACCGTGAGTAGCATAGTCGTAATTTTAATTCGACTGCAAAGTATAAAATTATTTATCGTAAAACAAATTTTTAACCCTTTTTATGCCTACTATATCGCTCAAATACTCTATCGATGACTCTGGCGATGGATTCAAGAAACTGAACATTGATGCAAAGGAGTTTACTAAGATAATCCGCGAAGGAGCTCAAGCTGCCAAGAGCCTCGGTTCAGAGATCTCAATGTATTCATCCTCAGTTGTCGTATTAAATGCGGTGAAAGATGCCGTTTCGGAGCTCAATTCGGTGGTACAGGATCTTTCGGCCGCTTATCAGGTGCAGGCTCAGGTTGAGACACAGCTTGCCACGGTGATGCGAGAGCGTATGAACGCTACCGATATGGATATATAATAAAACTAAGGCTGAGTCGATCTCCGACTCGGCCTTAGCTTTTTATCAAACACAACTGAATCGCCATACATACTTATGATTCGGAGAGACTCGGAGCGAGCTTCGAATATGGTTCTACATTAGTAGTTGGCTCCAGCTAATATGGCAAATAGTGAACCGCTGATTGTCGGTTTTGAATTCCGATAATCAGCGGTTTATGGGGTGAGCGGCAAACGGGGCTCGAACCCGCGACCCTTGGCTTGGGAAGCCAATGCTCTACCAACTGAGCTACTGCCGCGGGGGATGTGCTTATGCTTCGGGTGTCTCGACTCCGGCAAGTTCGGGGTCAATCATGATGCGGCCGCAATATTCGCAAACGATGATCTTCTTGCGCATCTTGATCTCCATCTGCTTCTGCGGGGGGATGCGGTTGAAGCAACCACCGCACGCGTTACGCTGTATGTAGACGATGCCGAGACCGTTGCGGGCATTCTTGCGGATGCGCTTGAATGCTGCGAGGGTGCGGGCGTCGATCTTGGGCTCAAGTTCCTTGGCCTGCTCGCGGAGGCGCTCCTCGTCCTGCTTGGTCTCTGATACGATTTCCTCGAGTTCGGCCTTCTTCTCGGTGAGGATGTGCTGCTGGTCGGCGAGGCTCTCCTCGGTGATGGCGATCTCGTTGGTCTTGGCGTCGATCACGCGGGTGTATTCGTTGATATGCTTTTCGCAGAGCTCGATCTCGAGAGTCTGGAATTCGATCTCCTTCGAGAGTAGGTCGAATTCGCGGTTATTGCGCACGTTGTCGAGCTGAGTCTTATATGTGGCGATCTTCGACTGTGATTCGTTGATCTTCTCTTTCTCCTGAAGTTTCTTCTTATTGAGCTCGTCGATTTCCTGACGATAGTTGGCGATACGGGTGTTGAGACCTTCGATGCTGTCCTCAAGGTCGCGTACTTCGAGGGGAAGTTCGCCGCGTACGGTTTTGATGCGGTCGATTTGCGAGAGGGTGGTCTGAAGTTCGTAGAGCGATTTAAGACGTGACTCTACTGAGAGGTTCTGTTCGGGTTTATTCTTTTCTGCTGTAGCCATTGTATTTGCTTACAAATAAATAATGGGATTGGTATCGGATTGCGAATACCTGACTGCAAAGTTAGGAAATTTTTCCGTAATAATGTGATAAAAAATGTTTTTACTGCAGTTTTCGCTCTCGTGGTGGCCGATATCGACTATTAAGATGCGTCCGGCATAGTCTACGAAGTCGTGATATTTCACGTCGGAAGTGACGAATGCTTCGGCGCCTGCCTTTATAGCTTCGGGAATGAGGAATGCTCCGGAGCCGCCACACAGCGCCACAGACGTGATGGTACGAGTGGTGTCGAATTCATCGCAGCGCGCTATCGGAGAACCGAATGTCGATTTCACTTTCTGCACCAATTCGTAGGCCGAGAGGGGAGTGGCGAGGCGACCGATGGCGCCGCAGCCTACAGTGTCGGGCTCTCCGGCGATGGATTGTAGCGGACTTACATCCACGAGCCCGAGCATCCCGGCCATTTCGGCCGAGACTCCGCCAGTGGCGTTGTCGAGATTGGTGTGGGCTGCATAGATTGCTACATCGGAGCGAATGGCGTCGATCACAGCCTTCTCCACTTTCGATGTTCCCGTAAGATGCTTCAGTCCGCGAAATATCAGCGGATGGTGGGATACTATGAGGTTGCATCCCGCGGTCACGGCTTCGCGTACAATATCGGGGTTCACATCTACGGTGAGCAACACTCCGGTACATTCACGCCCGGAATCGCCCACCAGCAGACCGGCGTTGTCGTAGTCCTCCTGCAGGTGGAGCGGGGCGAATGCCTCAAGTGCGGAAGCGATGTCGGCTATCGTCGGCATACTTCGTTATTCGGGAAGATCGAGGCTGATGGCCAGTTCGGTGAGCTGCTCGGGATCGATAGCCGAGGGTGCGTCGATCATCATATCGCGACCCGAATTGTTTTTCGGGAAAGCGATCACGTCGCGGATCGAATCGAGGCCGGCGAGAATAGACACGAAGCGGTCGAAACCGAAAGCCAGACCGCCGTGAGGGGGCGCACCGAAGCGGAAGGCGTTCATGAGGAAGCCGAACTTATATTGTGCATCCTCTTCGGAGAGGCCGAGAAGGCGGAACATCTTATTCTGCAACTCAGCGTCGTGGATACGGATTGATCCGCCGCCGAGTTCGTTGCCGTTCACCACCATGTCGTAGGCCGTAGCACGTACGGCACCGGTATCCGAGTCGAGCAGGTCGATATCATCAGGATTGGGCGAGGTGAAGGGATGATGCATTGCGTAGTAGCGCTGTGTCTCTTCGTCCCACTCGAAGAGGGGGAAGTCGATTACCCAGAGGCAGGAGAAGTTCTGCGGGTCGCGCAGCCCCAGACGGCTACCCATCTCCAGACGGAGCTCGCAGAGCTGCTTGCGTGTAGCCATGGTGTCGCCGGCGAGAATGAGCATCAGGTCGCCGGGCTTGGCTTCGCCACGCTCGAGCCATGTGCGGAGTTGATCGTCGGTGAAGAATTTGCCTACGGAGCTCTTGATCGAACCGTCGGCTTCATATTTCACCCACATCATACCCTTGGCGCCTACCTGCGGACGTTTCACAAAGTCGGTGAGCTGGTCGAGCTGCTTGCGGGTGTAGTCGGCACATCCGGGAGCTACGATAGCACCTACGTATGGAGCCGAGTCCATCACGGAGAAGCCGCTACCCTCGGTGAGATCCTTCAGTTCGACGAATGTCATGCCGAAGCGTGTGTCGGGCTTGTCGCTTCCGTAGAGACGCATAGCGTCGGCCCAGGTCATACGGGGGAACGGTTCGGTGAAATCGATATCCTTTACATATTTGAAAATATGCTTTACGAGGCCTTCAAACATCTGAAGCACATCTTCCTGGTCGACAAACGACATTTCGCAGTCGATCTGGGTGAATTCGGGCTGACGGTCTGCGCGAAGGTCTTCGTCGCGGAAGCACTTCACGATCTGGAAATAGCGGTCGAATCCGCTCACCATAAGAAGTTGCTTGAAGGTCTGCGGGCTCTGGGGAAGAGCGTAGAACTGACCGGGATTCATGCGGGAGGGTACCACGAAGTCGCGTGCTCCCTCGGGAGTAGACTTGATGAGCACCGGAGTCTCCACTTCGAGGAAGCCCTTCGAGTCGAGGTAGCGGCGGATCTCGAAAGCCATGCGGTGGCGCAGCTCAAGATTACGGCGCACGCATCCGCGGCGCAGGTCGAGATAGCGGTACTTCATGCGCAGGTCGTCGCCGCCGTCGGTGGCATCTTCGATAGTGAAGGGGGGCACATCGCTGCGGTTGAGCACCTTTAGCGATGAAGCGATGATCTCCACGTCGCCTGTCGGTATGTTGGCGTTTTTGCTTGTACGCTCTGCCACGGTGCCTTCCACCTGAATCACGTATTCGCGGCCAAGATGATTGGCCTGTTCGAAGAGTTGGGGTTCGCGTTCGGAGTCAAACACAAGCTGCGTAATGCCGTAGCGGTCACGAAGATCAACGAAGGTCATGCCGCCCATTTTGCGTACCTTCTGTACCCAGCCGGCCAGAGTCACTTTTTGGCCCACGTGAGCCATGCGGAGCTCACCGCAAGTATTAGTTCTGTACATAATATATCTATGTTGTTATTTTTGAGTTTTCTTTGACTGGCAAATTTACAAAAAATCGCCCGTAAATCACCCACTTCTCAAAAAAACTACACCTGAAGAATGGTAAATTATATATCTTTGTACTTCACTGCAACCATTAATCATACCTGACTCCAGAATAATTCAAGATGACAGCATTTCTTAAAGTAGCCGGTGATTACGCCAATTGGAATGTATATAAAAAGTCCGTGATAATATGCGATGTAACGGAGATGTTCATTACCAGAGCGTTGCCGAGAGGTAGCCGGACTATTGACCAGATGCGGCAGGCAGCACGCTCGTGCAAGCAAAATATAGTTGAGGGAGTGAGTGATGCAACGGTCTCAGCCGAGATGTGCATAAAGTTGCTTGGCGTAGCCAGGGGATCTGTCAGAGAATTGCGAGAGGATTATGCCGATTATCTGCGCCAGCACAAATTTGAGATATGGCCAGTAGATGATCCGCGGACGGTGCAACTCAGAAGATATACCATAAGTCATTACGATTCGCGTGACTATGTGGATAAGTGCGAGAACCGGACTAATGAGACAGTGGCAAATATTATGTTAACGCTAACCTACCAAATGGATGCAATGCTTGCTAAGGTACTGAAATCTGTGGAGGCACAATTCGTAGCCGAGGGAGGTATCAAAGAGGCTATGTCGCGGGCGCGACGGGAGCAGCGCGGTTATTGAGTGGGATGTGACTGATGTGATAGATGTATCGGATGTAATTGATGCATTGGAAACATAAGATACATCAGAAACATACGATTCATTTAATCAAGTATCTGAGCCGGTCTTGCCGGCGTTGGGGTCGCGGAAGAGGCCGGTGAGGTATTTCTCGTTGAACGACTGCATTAACGACCAGAAGGTGGGCACGAACAGTGTGCCGATCACTGCGTTCAATGCCATACCGAATACTACTGCAGTGCCGAGTTCGATACGCGAGTTAGCGCCCGCACCGGTGGCAAACATCATCGGCATTACGCCAAATACGAAGGCCAACGCTGTCATCATGATCGGGCGGAAGCGGATTACACCGGCCTGTAGGGCGGCCTTGCGGATCGGTATGCCCGACTTGCGGAAGTCCATTGCATATTCCACGATGAGGATAGCATTTTTGGCTGACATACCGAGCAACAGTATCAGACCGATCTGTGTGTAGATGCTGATGCTCTGCGACATAATGATGCATCCGAGCACTGTGCCGAGTATCGCGACAGGCATACTGAGCACCACTGCGATAGGATCGGTCCAGCTCTCGTACTGCGCGGCGAGCACAAAGATAGTCATGATGATGGCGAATACGAACACGAAGCTGATGGTGGTACCCGACTGTGTCTCCTGATAGGCGATGCCGCTCCATGCATAAGAGAAGTTGTCGCCTACGGCTTTGCGTACGATCTCTTCCATAGCCTGAATGCCCTGGTCGGAGCTGACACCGTCGGCCGGTGTGGCGGTGAGCGATGCGGTGGAGTACATATTATATCTTGACACGGAGGGCTCTCCCTGCACTGCTTCAACGGTGGCGAAGGCCGAGAACGGGATCATAGCGCCTTCGGGCGATTTGACGGTGAGTGCGAGTACGTCATCAGGATTGGATCGCGCATTGCCCTTAGCCTGCATATTCACTTCAAACGCACGGCCAAACTTATCGAAGTCGTTGATATATGCGCCGCCCATATAGTCGGACAAGGCACCGTTGACGGCTTCGAGCGTGAGCCCGAGCTGCTTGATGCGGTCGCGGTCGAAGTTGACCTGATACTGTGTCACTTCGCCTTCGTACATCGAGGTGACGGAAGCAATGCGCGGATCTGATGCAGCCTCATACTGAATGGCGGTAATGGCATCTTTCAATGCGCCCGCTCCAAGGCTGTTGATGTCGAGCAACTGCATCTGGAGCCCTGACGACATACCCAGACCGGGGATGGCGGGCGGATCAAGTGAAAATATCTGTGCTTCCTCGATCGTGGCACCGATGGAGTCGGCATATGCTATCACTTTGTCGACGGAGCCTTTTCTGCCGCGCTCTTTCCATGGCTTGAGCACCACCATCAGACCACCGGCATTGGATGTGCTGCCACCGCCCATGAATGACTGACCGGAGATCGACATCACATCGGCTACATAGGGATTTTTCTGCAGTTCGGCTGCCATACGGTCTACCACCTTGTCGGTGCGCGAGAGTGATGCCCCGGTCGGTAGCTGTATGGAGGTCATAAAATATCCCATATCCTCCTGCGGGATATAGCTCGACGGCCATTTCAGGAATCCGTAGACTCCGGCACCGGCCACTGCGAGGAATATCAACATCGAGATAGCTGGATGTGCGAGCATACGCCCTACGATCTTCTGATACATACCGAGTACCCACTGAAATCCTTTGTTGAACCACTTGTAGATGACAAACCGGGTCGGCTTACGCGGAGTGAGGAAGAGGCCGCACAGTGCCGGTGTAAGCGTCAGGGCATTGAATCCCGAGAATGCTGTCGATACGGCTATGGTCAGTGCAAACTGCTTGTATAGTTGTCCGGTGATACCGCTTATGAATGCCGTAGGTATGAATACCGACAGCAATACGAGCACTTCACCTACGACGGGCCCTGTAAGTTCCTTCATCGCCTTAGTGGCGGCTGCCTTACGCGATATGTCGCCTTTGTCGACGAGTCGACTGCAATCTTCCACCACCACTATCGCATCATCGACCACGATGGCGATAGCCAGCACCATACCGAAGAGCGAAAGGGTGTTGAGCGAGAATCCCATCGCCTTCATCACGGCCAGAGTAGCGATAAGCGACACCGGAATAGTGAGCATAGGTATTATCACAGCGCGCCAGTTTTGGAGGAATAGCAATATCACCAGCATCACTATGAGTGATGTCTCCAGGAATGTTGTGACCACCTCGTCGAGCGACTCGCGCACGTAGTCGGTTGAGTTCTGTACCACGCGGTAGCTTATGCCTTCGGGGAAATATTCGGCGAGATGATTCATCTCGGCTATGGCACCGTCGGCCACATCGATGGCGTTTGCGCCCGGCAACTGCTCGATGCCGATCAGAGCTGTGGCCTTGCCATTGACCTTTGCCGTGCCGGAATATGAGCTGCTTCCAAGTTCGATCGTAGCCACGTCGCGCAACCGGAGCATTCCCGATTCGTCGCTGCGGATCACTATATTGGCAAACTGCTCTGGAGTCGACAGCCTGCCCTGAGTGGTGAGTGTGAAGGAGAATTCCGAATCATCATCGGGCGGATTTCCCACCGAACCGGCCCCCACTTCCATATTCTGCGACTCAATGGCCTGCTGAATCTCGCCCGGGGTGATCTGCCGTGCATGCATCAGCTCCGGATCGAGCCACACACGCATACTGTATTCTCCTCCGCCGAATGCGCCTACACCGCCCACGCCTTTCACTCGCGATAGCGGGTCGGTGATATGGAGTTGCGCGTAGCTCGTCAGGTATAGCGCGTCGTAGCGGTCGCTGTCGCCTTCAAGCGCGAGGAAGAGCACATTGTTGCTTGATTGCTTGCTCACGCTTATACCCTGCTCTTTCACTGCGTTGGGAAGTGTGCCGTCGGCGGCCGCGGTGCGGGTTGGCCCCTCGACGGCCGCGTCGGCGAGGTCGGTGGCGTTTGAAAAGGTAATGGTCAGATTATAGCTGCCATCGGAGCCGCGAGGGGGA
>JAIDTT010000069.1 GCA_029060545.1 Paramuribaculum sp.
GTGCGCCGGTGGTTGAGATGGGGAACGAGGGGGCGCGGTGTGTAGCCTCCGTCGACGACGAGTGATCCGAAGTTGGATATGGTGTGTCGGTAGAGGAGGTATTTCTCAAGGTAGTACCTTACGTTGTGGTCACCCTGCTCGAGTATTATCATGGGGCGTGCTCCGCCTCTCTGACGCCACAGTTCGAGGTTGGAGAAGAGGCGTCGGAGTTCGGGTGGCAGGGGCTCGCCGAGAAATTGGCGAAAATAAAAAGAATGGGGCATTCCTGTAGATTAAGATTATTTGCTTCGCTGAAGCGAAGCACCGGGACAAAAATTTGAGGGTGTAGGTCTAATAGAACTAATGGGTCTAATAGGCTTTGAGGGTGGACGGAGCCAGGCGCTGCGCGCTGTAGGCTCCGATCCTGGCTGACGCAGAGGCATCCATCGGACGGGTCGGACTTTTCGGACTAGCCGGAGGGATGTCGTGGCGATTAGTGGGGACAAAGTTAAGGGTGGTTTGGGGTGGGGGAACACATATTTTTAAAAAAAATTTTCGCGAGTATACAACAAACAGAGGCTGCACGATGGGTGCAGCCTCTGTAGATATTATTGCCTGACTCGATTAGAGCTGGGGACCGGCGGCTACGAGAGCTTTGCCAGCGGCGTTGTTTTCAAACTTCTTGAAGTTGTTGATAAACATTTCGGCGAGTTTGGTTGCCTTCACGGTCCACTCTTCGGGGTTGGTGTAGGTGTCGCGGGGATCGAGGATCTTGGGATCTACGCCGGGGAGTTCGGTGGGGATGGTGAAGTCGAAGATGGGGAGCTTCTTGGTGGGAGCGGAGAGGATCGAGCCGTCGAGGATGGCGTCGATGATACCGCGGGTATCCTTGATGGAGATACGCTTGCCGGTACCGTTCCAGCCGGTGTTGACGAGGTATGCCTTGGCACCGCTTACCTGCATCTTCTTCACGAGTTCCTCAGCATACTTGGTGGGGTGGAGCGAGAGGAATGCTGCGCCGAAGCAAGCGGAGAAGGTGGGAGTGGGCTCGGTGATGCCGCGCTCTGTACCTGCGAGCTTGGAGGTGAAGCCGGAGAGGAAGTAGTATTTGGTCTGCTCGGGATCGAGGATCGATACGGGAGGAAGCACACCGAATGCGTCGGCCGAAAGGAAGATCACATTCTTGGCGGCAGGACCGCGAGAGGGCTTCACGATGCTCTTGATGTGGTCGATGGGATAGGATACGCGGGTGTTTTCGGTAACGGACTTGTCGGTGAAGTCGATCTTACCGTCCTTGTCTACGGTGACGTTCTCGAGGAGGGCGTCGCGTGTGATGGCGTTGTAGATGTCGGGCTCGGAATCCTTGTCGAGGTTGATTACCTTAGCGTAGCAGCCGCCTTCGAAGTTGAACACGCCGTTGTCGTCCCAGCCGTGTTCGTCGTCGCCGATGAGCAGACGCTTGGGGTCGGTGGAAAGGGTGGTTTTGCCGGTGCCGGAGAGGCCGAAGAAGATGGCGGTGTTTTCGCCCTGCTTGTCGGTGTTGGCGGAGCAGTGCATGGAAGCCATGCCGCGGAGGGGGAGGTAGTAGTTCATGATGGAGAACATACCTTTCTTCATTTCGCCGCCGTACCAGGTGTTGATGATGAGCTGCATGCGCTCGGTGAGGTTGAAGGCTACACAGGTCTCGGAGTTGATGCCGAGTTCCTTCCAGTTCTCAACCTTAGCCTTGGAGGCGTTGAGTACTACGAAGTCGGGGGTGAAGTCCTTGAGTTCGGCCTCGGTGGGACGGATGAACATGTTGGTTACGAAGTGAGCCTGCCATGCTACTTCCATCACGAAGCGAACTGCGAGACGGGTGTCGGGGTTGGTGCCGCAGAAAGCGTCGACTACGTAGAGAGTCTTGTCGGAGAGTTCCTTGTCGGCGATAGCCTTGAGGGCGTCCCATGTAGCGGGAGTGATGGGCTTGTTGTCGTTTTTGTATTCGTCGGAAGTCCACCAGATGGTATCCTTCGAGGTGTCGTCCATCACGAAGAATTTATCTTTGGGCGAGCGGCCGGTGTAGATACCGGTCATAACGTTTACCGCACCAAGCTCGGTCTCCTGACCTTTTTCATAGCCGGTGAGAGCGGTGTTGGTTTCGTCGATGAAGAGCTGATCATAGCTGGGGTTGTGGATCACCTTGGCGCCGGTGATGCCATACTGCGATAAGTCAATTGTGCTCATGTCTGGATTACTTGAAATATAAATGGTTAGTAAATACTTTGTCTGATATCTGGCGGCAAACGTGCCGATGCCGGTTTACCAAGTGCAAAGGTAGCGACTTTTGCCGACAAACGGCCAAAGAATTAAAGAAAAATTTCCTTATTAAATATTTTTAAGCTTTTGGCCACCCGGAAGCTTCACACGCTACTGAAAAACAATCACCGCGGAGGGAAGTTGGCAGCGGGAATTTTTTTAGGATTTTTTGAGATATTTTTTGGTCGGAGGATACTTTTGCATTTGATATTTGAGTATATTTGCAGCAGTCATGATGCAATACGGCTTTACCGAGTTGGAGCCGTAACGACAAGTAACCCTAAGTCTGAAATCCGCCAACTAATACCATTGTCCGGGGTCCTGACATAGCATCTGCACATAGTACTCCCCCTATACACGGGGCGAGGAACGCGGGATGACTATTTTGAGGACAAAGGCGCTTGGCGGTGCCTCAGGCAGCAAAATCGGCATCTATCGTTTCCGCCCCATTATTTTTTTACCAGACTGATGACACAACCACCTAAAAGCGTACTATACACGGCTACCGGCGATCGCGGCACCACGTCGCTCGTCGGAGGCACCCGCATCGAGAAAGAGAGCCCGAGGCTTGAGGCTTACGGCACTCTCGACGAGCTCAACGCCCACCTTGGCGTAGTAGACAGTCTCATCGACAATCCCGAGATAAATGCTTCGCTCCACGCCATACAGAACATCCTGTTCGACATAGGCGCCTATCTTGCCACACCACCCGACTCGCCATATCTCAACCCGCACCCCGCGGACGAAGAGCGCATCAAGGCTCTGGAGCGACTGATCGACCGGACAGACGCAGCCGTACCACCGGCACGCAACTTCGTATTGCCCGGCGGGACACAGGCCTCAGCGCAAGCCCACGTGGCGCGAACCGTCTGCCGCCGCGCCGAGCGCCGGATTCTCGCGCTGAGCCGACTGGAAGAGGTAGCCCCGGAGGTAATGATATTCATCAACCGGCTAAGCGATTACCTCTTCGCATTAGCACGTCGACTGAACCATGATGCCGGGAAAGACGAAATATTATGGTCGAAAGATTGCAGATTGTGATAAATTGACTATTTTTGCGCACCCAAATCTAACAATATCTAAAATCTACAATATCGACCATGTACTGGACATTAGAATTAGCCTCAAAACTTGAGGATGCCCCCTGGCCCGCAACCCGCGAGGAACTGATAGACTACGCCATGCGCTCCGGCGCTCCCCTTGAAGTAATCGAGAACCTTCAGGAGATGGAGGACGAAGGCGAGACCTACGACTGCATCGAGGACATCTGGCCCGACTACCCCTCCAAAGAAGACTTCCTCTTCAACGAGGATGAATACTGATTAAGTAATACAAGGATTAAAAACGGGCTTATAGAGAGTTTTACGTTATCTATATGCCCGTTTTTATATTATAAAACGATTTCGCATCTATGAATACTCGATATGATATTCCCAATCTTCCGCTTTCATACGATTTGGAAACGAAAGAGATTTTAAAACAACTCAATCAGGCTAATCGAAGACTGGCCGAGTTGAATGGTGTTGCTTTGACTATCCCAAATGAGAATATTCTTATCAGTACTCTAACTTTACAGGAGGCTAAAGACAGTTCTGAAGTAGAGAATATAGTAACTACTCAGGACGACCTCTATCAAGGTGCGGCAGCATCTTTCTCAGAACTTGCAGTAAATGCCGCTACAAAAGAAGTCCTGAATTATCGCGAAGCACTCGAACATGGATTCAGATTGGTTAAAAACAAGGGAGTGCTAACATCATCTGTTATCAAGGAGATACAATCACTTTTGGAACATAATTCTGCTGGTTTTAGAAGTGTACCCGGGACTGCACTTAAACGCTCTGACGGGGTCGCGATTTATACGCCCCCACAAGAAAAACAGACTATCATAACCCTGATGGATAATCTGGAAAGATTCATTAATGATGATAGTATGACCGATATAGATCCTTTGATTAAACTGGCTATTATCCATCATCAGTTTGAGAGCATTCATCCCTTCTATGATGGGAATGGTCGTACCGGACGTATCATCTGTGTGTTATATCTCGTTCTGACAGGGCGGTTGGATTTGCCTATCCTTTATTTAAGCCGTTACATAACGCATAACAAAGGTGAATATTATCATCTTATTCAAGCAATTAGAGATAAAGGTGATGAAAATGCGGCAGAGTGGGAAGCGTGGATTCTTTTCATGTTAAGAGGCATTGAAGAGACTGCGACTGAAACTACACGCCTTGTTAAGGGAATTTCTAAACTTATGTCGGAATTCAAAGCTATACTCAGACCAAAGTTCGGTAAGCAGTATCGCCACGAATTGCTAAATAATTTATTCTTCCATCCATATACTAAGGTTGAGTTTCTCGAAAAAGAATTAGACGTTAGTCGCCCTACTGCAACACGTTATCTAAATGGCCTTGTGGAAACTGGATTAATAGATAAAGTTAAGATTGGCAGAACTCATTATTATATGAACATACCATTGATGGAGTTATTTATGAATGTTTCAGAAACAAAGTCTTCAGAAAGTATTATACCAATTGAATCAGTGTTAGAAAAAGATTAATACTTCTCAAAAAAGTGGGATTTTGAGAAGTATTCATGTTTTACTTCTCAAAAATGACATTTTATGAGAAGTATTTAGGGAATAGTTCTCAATATTGACGTTTTAAGTTATCGTTAAGATATTCGTAGTATTTTTCACATTCTCGTTAAACAGACAGAGATATTCGCGACTCACTACCTCTACAAAATCATCTAAGAAAATAGAGTGGTAGTATGTCTATTCAGCAATAATTTAACCCAATCAGGTTGAAGAATTATATGCCGTAGAATATTGATACATTACTCATCAAGAAGTTTGGATTTTGTTTCCTGAATATATCTTGATATGTAAGTACAGTGGGCATCACACATCGGAATTTCTGGAGCGAAGTATCCCGCGATCTCTGTCATTAAACTGTAGATGCATATTTTCGAGTACCCTCTTTTCTGTCTCCGGGGTCCAATATATTTTCAGTTTATCCCGGGTACGGGTGATGGCAGTATAGAAGATATTATGCGATATCATATCCTCAACCTCCCGGGTTATTATTATTTTTACCGAACTATATTCAAGTCCTTGAGCTTTGTGTATCGACACGGCATAAGCTATCTGGAATGGAATAACTCCCATTTCTGAATTGATATCATTGTCGGTATCGCCTAAATCATCAATTCGGATGCGTATTATAGTAGAATAAGGATTATCTCCCGGCGACACATATTCGATCTCGCTATCTTCCAGATCAAAATCGGACAGGACTGTGAAAACTTTTAATGTAAATAGAATATAGCCTTCGGCGGGGTGTATATCGATTATTTCTCCTTTAAGATTGTTATACAGATATGGTGAAAAGCGACGAACGTCATTAAACAATATTGGATCTCCCTTTTTATAAGTGTATACTCCCCATTTTATTTCAGGGTTGGGGTTATTGCTCTGAAGAAATCTGTTAATATTATTAATGCCGTATAGTCCTTCGTAATTGAGACATAGGATAATCTCGTCGTCTTCTGTTTTGTCGAAAATAGACTTGTCGAGGCGAGAGGAATAGCCGTTACGGGCAAGGAATTCCAGTATGTCGTCCGACAGCTTTCTTACGCGTTCCCAAGTGTCAATGAGATCGGGGTTGGATGTACGGTATGGCTTTGTCAGTTCCACCACATAGGTACCCTTGAAATGCGAATTGCAGATCCCAAACCAGTTGCCAAACTGGATTGCCTCAATCTGATACATATCGCCGACTAATACAATCAGACGAAAAGATTGTCGGGTAAGGATCGCAAGCATATCCTCATTGCTCACGGTGCTGCATTCGTCGACGAATAGTATGTCACAACCGACATTGCTGCTGTAAAGATACTTGGATATTGTCATAAAACGGCCATCGGAGCATCTTACCTTTCGCCGGAGATTCTCTACAGCAGGATTGGTGTTGGCAAGAAATATTTTGCTTTTGTCATCAAATATTGAAGAGATATGATTTATAAATGTTGACTTTCCGGTACCGGCAGCTCCATACACAAAAGCCACATGGGAATCGGAGAATAAATTCCGCAATGCCCCTTTCTTCTCTTCGCAATCAATATTCCCGAAGGGAGATGTGATCCAATTCTCGGCCATAGCGGAGTAATTGGAAATACCACTCTCTGTCAATGTTGTGAGGTGCTGTAAAATCCTCTTTACACAATCCTCATATTTTCTAATATATAAGTACCGTCCGGCTTTCTCGATTCGTGCATAGCTGTGTCTGGGAATCAGAGTGCCATTATGATTCTCTATCAGTCGGTCTAAGTCACTGAAGCCATCGAGATCAGCTATGGGGGTATACATCATCCCCCGATGTTCGGCGTTGCTCACAAGTCGCCTGGCAAGCAATTCGGATTCATGACCTTCCGTCGGGATACAATCCAGAAGGTCTGAAAGCATGGGGTTGTGGTCAGGCAACGAGAAATAAAACGGCTTGCTGTCAAAAGGTTTGCATGACCTTTTCACATACAAATCAGAGAGAAGTCGGCACCGCTCACCGGAGTATTGAGACTTTATTATCTTATTCGACATCCTAAACATAAGATAACGTAAGACCAATGCGCCATCTCCCCCATTTTTTATTAATGACCGACACTTTCTTAGCAACTCTGTAAGATGATATGTCTTGCCTCCGGAAGAGATTTGTGACATCACACTATCAAACATCGGGTCGTCAAGATCCATAATATCAGGAAGAGTATACATATACTGAGATATCAGTCCCATAAGGTTGTGATATTCTCTGGTCTGAGAGTTAGGATATGTAAGTCCGACAATTCGTGCCAGATTTCTAAATTCACATATCCTTATGGCCGGTTTCCAGTCGACAATAATCAGAATAGGCATTTTTACCCCGAATACTGAAATATTTGTCGATGTAATTCGCATAAAGGATGCATAGTTGGGTAATACTTCAATCTTGCTGAAGGCTATCATCCGGTCGAACTTGCTTGCCCATTCATTGGCTATGGAGAATGTCACCTCATAATATATCTCGCCCTTTACAAAAAATGGTCTGGTTCGATAGATATAAAACCGCTTTTCATCCGTGATAGCGAATCTCATGTCTATGGAATCGATCTCAGTAGCTATTGCCTGATGATACTCCGCGAAGGTATGATCGGTGTCAAGTGGAAATTTCCACAGATTATGCAGGATATCGGTGCGATATTCATCCGCCATCAGCTTCTTAAGTTTCAGCAGATAGGCGTAGTATTTCAGCATAAGCCGTTCTGACCCTTCCGGATCACAAGTATAATGCGATGTGGAAATCTGGAGCAGCTTATTGAGACGTTTAATAAACCCATATCTTGCCCCAACCCATGGTTTAGCATTTTTAATATTGTTGTAATACGCTGACTCCTTACGGCCGCCATTAGATAGAAAAATCTTCACGCAGACATTGTCGACCAAATTACGTATTTGTCCTAATATATTGATCGATAAAAAGCCACGATCAACGACGTCGCCCGCATCGAGATTAAGACAAATCGCCTGATCACTGTTTCTAATCCATTTGTCACATTCTTCCATGATATAGATATAGAGTATTACAATTGCATAACTATTTCAATACGATATCCCCCTCAATCCGCATGCGGCAGCTTGGCACGACTATATCAAACGGAGATGGCGAGCGCCACCTCCGTTTGATTTGAGTTCGTCGCACTAATGCTATCGGGTGGGGCGCAGCATGATTGTGGCGGCGTTGTAGGCGTAGGCTGCATCCAATACTTTGAGCAATTCGGGCCATACGGTAGCGGGATATACCGAACGGGCGTAACGCTCCACTACACGGATCTTTACTTTATTGCCTTCGACTTCGGCTCCGGCATTGAAGGTGGCTCCTGCGATGGTGGAGGAGGTGTTGAGATCGTCAAGGCTCTCCGGTACTATTTCGTATCCGTCGGGTATCTCAAAGTAGATGGTGACGTCGGTGGTATGGGCGGCGTCAAAGAGTGTGCTGACTTCCCGACGGCGTTTGTCGCCGGTGAACTGTGTCTGCTCCCCGATGAATTTTCCGATATTAACCATCAGGTTGTTGCCGGCGCGAGATACTACTCCGGGCACTACGCCATCGGCTTTAATGACTGTTTCCGCCATATCGGGAACGGTGCCGGTGCTCGCCAATTCATATTTCCGGAGGTGCGCATCCTTGGTGTTCCACCACCGAGATATGAATTCTTCCATGTTCTCCTTTACTTCATCGGCTTCCTCTTCGGCATCTTTGGAGGATTTGATTTTCTGCGGTTTGACTTCAAGATACTTCTGCATGGACTCCACGCTCTGATCGTGGGTAAGCGCAAACGATGCGACGGATTTCACTACGCCGGTGAATGTCATGGTGGAGGCGACTTCCACGGCATCCGGCTCGTCGGCGTCAAGGCCGACGGTGGTAATTATCTTCGCTGAGTTGTCTTTGGGCTTTGAAGCGGGGAATTTGCCGTAAGCGACCTTGGTGTACAAGTCAGGGGTGTCGGGACGGTCGTCGAATACGATATAATCTTCGTTGTCGATATATCCGGGAAGTTCTCCGGGGAGGACGGTCTCGTTGTTGGAGGGGTAGTAGAACTGATCGCCGATGATGAC
The DNA here is from genome assembly GCA_029060545.1 of Paramuribaculum sp. Taxonomy (GTDB): domain Bacteria; phylum Bacteroidota; class Bacteroidia; order Bacteroidales; family Muribaculaceae; genus Paramuribaculum. The sequence goes on from JAIDTT010000069.1 coordinate 8,933, forward strand.
GAAGTAACGGGCATCGTTGTGGTTGGGGATCTGCGATATTGCAATGTTTTTCCTTGTATTGGTGACGGCTATGCGGGCCGGTGTGCCGGAATCGAGTTTCTCCATGATTCGGCAGAAGGTCTTGGAATACCGGCGGTCGCTAAGGATCTCTCCGGCCTTTATTGTGGCATAGCGCAACGCGATCCAAGCGAAATCGGCGATCTGCCGGCTTGTAGCATCAGCATGTGTTTTCTTCCAATTCTTTACGATGGACACGGCTTCGTTGACCAGCTTATCGTTGACCTCGGTGTCGACAATTGCAAATCCTATGTCGCGAATCACGAACGCGGAGTGGGCCAGACGCATACCGCCGGGACGCGACATCTTCGGCATGTACTCCAGTCTCGGATTATTCGGATTGAGGATATAGAATTCCATCATAGGTACCTGGCGGGCGGCAGAGAAATATGGTATCGCCTCGTCGAAGAAGTCGATATTATCCAATTGCAGGAAGAGAAGGTTTTTGCCGTCGGCCGTACGGCTGAATTCCGAAACTCTCGGGGCGCCATTGTACGAGCCATATTCCATATTGAGACGCGGATCCACACGAATGTCAAGAGTATAGAGCCGGGTGGGGTATTTCGCTAAAAATACTGCCTGAAATTCGGGGATATTCAATTCGTCGAAGGAATATTCGGTCTGATAAAAATAGTCGAGCACGTCGCCGGGCTGCAAGTCGGGGATGGCGATTTTATATTCGACAATCTCCTTGTTTTTCTTGCCTTTTTTCACGGCAAGTGCATCGTCAATATCCACTTCCTTGACTGTGCCGTCGGGCTTTATGATTCGCGCGCCGAATGCCTTGCGCTCTTTTCCGAACTCATGGCCACGAATTTTTCGGCTCACATCGGGCGACACTGTAAATTCAGTAAAGTCCTCGGCACCGGCTTCATTATTGATTTTCACCATATAGCGACGAATGAACCGGGCGTTGGTCTGATTCATCTGATCAATGCCAAACTGGCTTATTTTGTTTTGATTAGCGTCATTATTATAATCGGCGGTCAAGCCTACATAGCGAGCTATGAAGCAGGCGTTCTGCCCGTCGAAGATGGTATCGGTCAGTTCTGCCCGCGGGTCGAAGCCGGGCATTTCGGAGGCCCACACCTGAGCCGCCGTTTTCTTAAAGTACTTCTTGTCGATATCTGCATTTGCCGATAATGCACACACTATCAATGCCGATATCAGCGACAACCGCAATAAATAATGGCCTGTTCTCATCTCTTTATTGATTTAGATTGGTTTATTACTATATCTCAATTAATTGCCCTGACGCAATATCACACTCGCGGTACAGGAATTGACCAGACGCATCACGTCGGAATTGTAGGACTTCACCTGATCAAGCGGCACAATACCCCGGCGTGTCACAACGACGACGGTTCGGGTGATCGTGCGCCCGTCGTCCGAGACTGTACTTGTCACTTTTCCGTCGAAATATTTATTGCTCACGGCGACGTCGGCCGGCAGTTCGCCTACTACGTATCCTTCGGGGATGTGGAGCGTGAGTGAGTTGTCGGAAAGCAGGTTGTGTTCGATGCTTCCGGGCTCGGTTCGGTCTTTATTGTCAAATTTATAATTGGTAAGAGCGGGCATGGGATTGAGCTCTACATACATCTCTTCACCTACACGCTTGACTTTGCCGACGTTGTCGATACTTCCGAGAATAGAGACTTTATCGCCGTTTCGCTCCACGGACTTGATCTCGGCATCTACGCCTTTCACATCTTTCAGTAGTATGGTCTTTAGGATTTTATCATGCTTCACCGGCGCCGAGGAGTTCAAGATCGCCTCCACGGAATATGCCGGAAGCCCCGTGAGTGTCAGCCCACCCTCGGCCGATAGTGTGCCCTCGGGTGAGATATACAGGTCGTAGTGACTTCCATAGCGATTGGATTCGGGTGCCAATAAGGGCACCATGGCGGTGATACATCTGTCGGCGCCATCTTCGATCAGAGCCTGCCGGCCCTGGATCGATCCGGGCAATCCGGGTGGTAGAATCGTTGATGCCGTGCCATCTACATACACAATGCTGTCGGGCAACATCACTGCGGCTATCATGTGATTGCCACAGCTCAGCGAAGGATTGTCGGTCCAGTTGTCGGCTATCGACGTGGTGCCGATCCATACACGCCGAGCATCCAGACCCACGGCATTATACATGGCTACAAGCAGCGATGCACTGCCTTTGCAGTCGCCATAAAGTTTACGCAATACCTCCGAGGGTATGTCGGGACGATGCCCGAACTCGCCATGCTCGACTGCGACGTAGCGGATATTCTTATGCACGAAGTCGGCGATCGCCGCAATCTTTTCAGCATCAGTAGTGCAACCGGCCGTCAGCTCCTTAGCCTTGGCGGTCACTGCTGGCGCACCGGGATCATCGTCGTCGAGATACGAGCGCAAATACCCGTAAAGATCGTTGACATCGGCAAAGTGGCCTTTCACCACAATCTGCGGGCCGCATATATTGCGCGACGGGGCGTCGCCGAAATGCTTCTGCTGCGGTACATCGGTCATAGTGAATACGTGGAGCACCTTGTCGCCTTTGCGCTCTTTGGTGTACTTCAATTTATCACCGGATATATTGCGAGGCTCGAACTCAAACCGCGACTCCAGCGCATCCGGCACCTCAAAGGTGTATCGAGCCGACTCGACATAGTAGGGCTCAAAAAGATACACCGTGGTGAAGAATTCGGGCTTCGTATATGCTGTCTGTATAAGCGTTTTCGCCGTTGCACCGGCTTTCTTCAACCGCGCACTGACTATAACGCCCTTCGAATCATTGAAGAAATAATCGTCATCGTACAGAGCTCCATAGGTCACGTCGCCACCTGTAGCCTTCACCAGTTTCACGTCATCGCTGTAGTAGCCGATCGCGACTCCTACATCTTCGCTGCGGTTGGCACGAAACGTAGCCTGTTCGGTAACTTCCACCTTATCAAGTTTGTCGCCGCCTTTGGCCGGCACAAAACGATATAGGTTATCCAGCTGCTCAATAACGACGTTGGGCACTGCACCCATCGCATCCATCATCGACAGAAAACAGATATGCAACAGTAGTATTATCTTCACTCTCTTTCTCATATCGCAAAAATAGCGATTTATTCTCACGAACCAAATTCTCTGGCAGAAAATAATCCGACGGAGGCGATAATACCACCCAACTTCACTTGCATTTATAACGCAAATGGAACACACCTATATAGGGTCAGTAGAAAATCAGTAGGTATAAAAACAAAAATGTCATTGTACGCTTTTCGTGCGGGGATTCCCGCCAATTCACGATGCACAATTCATGATGCACGATTGATTATTAAGATTTGAGGGGGACGGAGCCAGGCGCTACGCGCTGTAGGCTCCGATCCTGGCTGACGCAATGCGTCGGTTGGATTTTTGGTTTGTGGATGCAAAGGTACGAGTGGTTTGGGGTGGGGAAACACACATTTTTACTGTGTGGGGAAGGGGCGGCGGTAAATTTCGGGTGCGTTTTTGATGGTATGTGGCTGGTGGTGTGATGGATGTGATATTAAATTTTATACTGACCCACCGGATCTATATTGAGTTTTATCGAACGGCAATTTGTTAACGTGTGTTCGACATAAGTAATCATACAAACTCTCGGCCGGACACAATGCCCGGCCGAGGATAGATGTATCTGGTATGGAGATTAGTGGTTTACCCAGATTAATTTAGTGGTGTCGTAGCCTCGGCGCTGCGCCTCGGCAAGGAGTTTGGCTTTTGTATCCGGGGTGATCTGCGGGGTGCGCGACAGTATCCACAGATAGTCGTCGCTGCCGCTTCCCACGAGAGCATATTGATAGTCATCGTCGAGGAGCATCACGCGATAGTCGGAATAAAACGGCCCCCAGAACGAAACACGCAGCTTTGCGGGTGTGTCGGTGAGTTTGGCCACCCCCTTGGCTTCGGAATACTTACCATCTTTCATTCCCGTATTCAGCACATCGACTTTACCGTCGTCGCGAAGCACGTAGGTGGCTTTGGTCTGATCCATACCACGCTCAAACCGATGGTCGAAGCGCGCAATTTCATACCAATCGCCCAAATATCGGTTGAGGTCAAAGTCTGTCACTACGGAATTGTCTACCGTCAGTTTGCTGCATCCTGCCAGCAGGCAGAGCAGCACGGATAAGGAAAACATCTTTTTCATGTTGCTCATAGTTTAATAGATTGTAATGCTACCTTGTCAACAACGATCGCCCCCAAAAGTATCTGTGGACGGCAATTTTTTTTATCACTTTCGATTAGTATAGATAAATGCATTAACTTTGTCGGCGATATAAACAATCTACCGATGGGCAGCAATGTGAAAGGGCATCTGGCAATGCTCGGATCGAATATAATGTGGGGCCTGATGTCGCCCGTGGCTAAGATGGTATTTGCGTCGGGTGCGGTGCTGCCGTTTGTGGTGGTGGATTTCCGCGTAGCGGGCGCGGCCCTACTGTTCTGGATCACATCCCTGTTTGTAGAGCGCGAGCACGTGCCGCTCAAAGATGTATTGCGCCTTTTCGGAGCAGGGATGCTGGGCGTATTGTTCAATCAGGGATGCTTCATTTTCGGCGTAAGCCTCACATCGCCCGGAGAGGCTTCGCTGGTCACCACTACCATGCCGATGTGGGTGATGCTTCTGGCGTGGCTGATACTGCGCGAACCGATCACGCTAAAAAAGGCCGGAGGCATAGCGCTTGGCGCCACGGGTGCTATAATCCTGATCACCAGCGGAGGCGGCATAGCCGGCGGAGGCGAAAATCCGGCTCTCGGCGATGTGATAGTCCTTGCTGCGCAACTCAGCTATGCGCTATATCTCACGCTCTACCGTAATTTCATACGCCGATACAGTCTGGTGACGATAATGAAATGGATGTTTCTCTCGGCCACCATCGTGGCTCTTCCGGGCAGCATCCATTGGCTACGCGCCACCCACTGGCAGGCAATATCCTCGGCAGAATGGACGGGGATAGCATACGTAGTGGTATGTGCCACGTATCTGGCCTATATCGGTATCATGGTCGGGCAGAAGAATCTGCGCCCTACGGTGGTGGGGATGTACAATTATGTGCAGCCGATCGTGGCCACACTCACAGGCATCTGCCTGGTGCTTGACATCTTCACGCCTATGAAAGGACTCGCCATGGCTCTCATATTCTCAGGCGTGTGGCTTGTGACCAAGAGCCGCGCACGCGCTCCCCAACCCACAGAATCAACTTTACCCCGATCCACTAAAAAACAACAATGAAACGATTAATCTCCGCAATCCTGCTGCTGATATGTGTGATGACCGGCTTTGCGCAGTCGGCCGTGGATAATGATTTTGAAGAATTAAGTACTGAGGATCAGAGTTTGCTCATAAAAGCAATCGGTATGGTCGACGATGGACTCTCGGAGGCCGTGACTTCCGACTTCGATTATCTCGTGAGTAAATACCCTAAAAACTACATTGTGCGATATGAGCGAGCTTACAACAACGCCCTTCTCGAGCGGTACGGTGAGGTAATCAAGGATCAAAAACTGCTGCTTAATCATAAGTTAGCCAATGAGCGCACATATCAACTCATTGGTAATGCTTACGACTTCACGGGCAATCGCAAGAAAGCGGCCAATGTATACCGCGACGGCCTTAAGCGCTTTCCGCAAAGCGGATCGCTCAATATGGAGATCGGCAATTTGTATTATCTCGACAAGGATTACAATAAGGCTTTGGAATATTACAACCTCGGAATCGTAGCCGAACCCAATTTCGCTTCCAATTATTACAGAGCCGCAATGCTTTATCTCTGCACCGACGTGGCCAAGGTGTGGGGATTGGTATATGCCGAGTCCGCAATCCTGCTGGCGCCGTCGAATGAGTCGCGCCATCAGGAATTGGCCGAAACGATGATGGATTGTCTGAAGGAAAGCATCACGATGAGTTTTGATGGTGAATCTCGACTGTCCGTAAAGCTCGTGCCCGGACAAGACATAAAAATTGATGATAAATCAAAGACGGTCTACCTCGGCTTCCCCGGGATTTATGAAGCCGCTATTATGAAGCCATTGATGAAGATGCAGCTCAAAAAGATACCCTTTACAGCCAACATACAGCAACTTATCGACTTACGGCGCGGAGCAGTGGAAAACTACTATTCCGCCACCGGCAACTTGTTTGGCAGCTCAATGTATCTGCTTGAATTCCAGAAGAAGATTATCGATGCCGGACACTGGGATGCCTACAACTACTTTTTGTTCATGCCAAGTAATCCTGAGGAATTTGGGGAGTGGTACGAATCCCACAGCGACGAGCTCAACGCATTCATCGACTGGTATAATAACGATCCCTACATCCTCGGCGACGGCCGCTCCGTCGACATCATGCAGATCTACAATCATTATCGCCCCATCACATTACCGGAAGCCCTTCGCATACAAGCAAGTCTGGTGGCCGACAAAAAGCTCACCGACTCGGAGAGTAATACGGAAGTATCAGCTGACTAACTCGCGGAGGAGGCGGGCGAAGGTGTCTTCAAGGGTGACGGTGCACAGGCCGGGATGCGACGGGGAGGTCTGCAGGATGGCGCTCTTGGCTGCTGTGAGCCACCGGTAGGTTTCTTCAACGGGCAGGCCGGGGACGGGTACATTATCGCATCGGAAGAGTTCGGCCTGGCGACGCAGCAGTGACAGGTCGGCCGAGGGATAGAGCGCGTGTATGCGCGCCTCGTCGATACGGATCTCACAGCGCAGCCAGCGGCGGCGTTTACACATCATTATCAGTCCGATATTGATGAATTCCTCGCGTTCTACTCTGGGCACGTATCTCACTACGGCATATTCGTAGAGATTTGCGTCGGGTGCGAGCAGGGTGGAAGTTTCGGTAGGCGATTCGTTCATTTTCGGAGAAGTTTTTGCTGATTGATGGCCTCGGCCACAAATATTGAGGTATTCTTCAGCCTGTCGAGCAGGAAGGTCTGATAGGCTTGTCGGCGCTCCTCGGGCGAGATGTCGGAATTATCCTCTTCGAGCCATTCGCCCGGGATGAGGCTGACGATCTTCGACAGCGTACGCGGCGTGATGGCCTGACGCATCAGCCGGTCGGCCTCTTCGAGCCGGTCGGCGTATGGCAGAAACACGTGATTCTTGATATAGGGAAACGGATCGAGAGCGGCCTTAAGCGGGTCGCGCCACGAATGGTGGAAATAAAACGACGCCCCATTGTCGATCAGCCACAACTCGTGGTTCCAGATCATCATATTGGGATTGAGCCGGGTGCGATCCACATTGGTCTGAAACGCATCAAGCCACACGATTTTAGAGGCCGTAAGCTCATCAACGCTATTCACCGCCGGGTCAAACGTGGCCGCCCCCGACAGATAGTGAAGCCCCACGTTCAGTCCCTCCGAGTTGCGCATCAGTTCCTGTACCTCCTGATCCGGCTCCGTGATTCCGAACAGGCCGGATAGATTCAGCAGCACCGTTTCCGGCACATTGAACTTGAACGCTTTGGCTATCATACTCCCTAAAAACTCCGCTATCAGAGCCTTCTTGCCGTGACCCGCTCCGCGCAGTTTCACCACATACTTGAATCCGTCGTCGGCCTCACCGAGCACCGGCAGAGAGCCTCCCTCGCGCATCGGGAGAATGTATCGCGTCAGTTGCTGTGTACGTACTTCCATTGGGTATAACTTTGATATACAAAAATACAGTCATTTATTCATAATAACAAATCAGGCGCCCGAATCGCCCACGATCCAACCAATACAGCTCGCCATGCGTTGTGTAGATATACACTCTAACCAAAATTGATATTTTATGGACAATAATAATGACACCAAGCGTATCGTAGCCGAATTTGAAGAGAAGGTAAAGAAAGATCTCACTGCGTTTCTGCAGCGCAAGGGCGCTCTCGACGATCACGTGCCCGAATGCCCGGACGTAGAAGCCCGCTGGGGCGAAATCGCACGCGAGTATCTGCCCGACGGCGCGCGCGAATTTCAGGGCTACCCAGTAGTGTCGCTCGGCTGGGTGATGCTCATCGGTATGGCAATGTCCTATTACTGGGATACCGACTGGGAAAAGTATTCCAAGCAGAAAAATCTGTATGCCGAACTTCGCGACCGCAAAGGCTATGATAATTTCGACGAGACCGTAGTGCAGGATGTGCTTGGCTACCGCGATGAGCCGGCCGAAAAGGTCACGGAGCTTGTGGCTGAATGTGCCTCACGCGTCTATGGCCTGCTCAACCACGAGCACGTAGAGCCCGGTACAGAGGCCGCCCTCGGCTGCTATATCGCAGCCATCCATCAGCTATATCTCGCAGGCATGGCCATGGAACTCAACGCCCTCGGCTATCACATGACCCCATTCGACCCCTCCAACAACTAAGAGGATGCGCTATCTTGCAGACCGGATACATATAATCCGAATTTTTCGGTGAATTTGCATTCAGGATACAACCTCTGTATTGTGTTACCTGAATTGATTATATGAACTATCTGGAGGTGATCGGGACGGCACTCGGGCTGATATACCTATGGCTCGAATATCGCGCCAGTGCGTGGCTGTGGGCTGCCAGCATCGCCATGCCCGCCATCTATCTGGCCGTCTACTACCAGGCCGGTCTGTATGCCGACCTCGGCATCAGTATCTACTATATCCTCGCGTCGGTCTACGGCCTCTTCTGCTGGCTCCGCCACCACAAGACCGACAGTTCCGCCAAACGCCAGATCGCTCCGACACCCCGCAGGCTCTACACACCCCTCTCATTGGTATTTATCGTCCTGTTCTGTGCCATCGGATTCATACTCAGCCGATACACCGACAGCACCGTACCCTGGGCCGACTCGTTCACCACAGCCCTTAGCATCATAGCCATGTGGATGCTCGCCCGCAAATACGTTGAGCAATGGCTCGTATGGATCGCTGCCGATGTAGCCTGTGCAGCGCTATACTGCTATAAAGATCTTTGGTTCACAGCCGGCCTATATGCAATATATGCAATAATAGCCGTATTCGGATACCGACAATGGAAACGAATGATGATAAAAGAATGATCGACACCCCTATGGACTCTATCACAGACTTCTCACCTGAAGCCGTAGTCATCGACGCCGGTAGCTTCCCCACCCACCCCCTCGCACTCCGCTGGCTCGAAGGATGCGACAGGATAGTGTGCTGCGACGGCGCCGCCAACCGCTATCTCGCCACACCGGCTCCCGTGTGGCGCATCGTAGGCGACTGCGACTCACTCTCTCCTCTGATCGCCGCCGGATATCGCGACATCATCCGCCACTTCCCGGATCAGGAGACCAACGATCAGACCAAAGCCGTACGATATCTCGCATCGAAAGGCATCCGGCGCATCACCATCCTTGCCGCCACCGGACTGCGTGAAGATCATACATTGGGCAACCTCAGCCTGCTCATCGACTACCTCGAGCTCGGCATCGAAGCGCGGGCCTACACCGACTTCGGCGTATTTATACCCGTAACCGGCGATCGCACCTTCCACTGCCCCGCCGGCACACAAATATCGATATTCAACTTCGGAGCCACCGGTCTGGAAGCCGACGGCCTGCGCTACCCCATCCGCGACTTCGACCGCTGGTGGCAGGGTACACTCAACGAGACCACCGCCCCCTACTTCACCATCCGCGCCCGCGGCCACTACCTCATCTTCATCAACTACCCCACTAAGCCCGTATAAAATACCCGAATAGAAAAAGAGAAGTCTCGATGAGAGCTCCTCTTTTTCAGTACCCCCAACCGTGCCGTATTAGAACCGATTTTAGCCGACCTCGACCGGCTTGGGAATGTGGATTATTGTTATGCCTCATCAAAATAATCCAAATCAATTTTCTTAATTTCGTAAATATTCTTTATCGTAGCCCCTATATTGTATTGAATCATTAGTTCTGCCAATTTCCTACCATTAATCTTAACGAGATTGACATGAGTTGAAGTATGTTCATATGCTTCTCTTGTAAAATCAGATGTAGTAATAAAAACACCTTTGTTACCACGTTGTCTATCTATGGCTCCGACAAAACTTTCAACCTCTGATCTACCAACATTATTACCAGGCTGCCACCGTTTTGCCTGTATATATATTTTTTCTAAGCCCAATTTATCTTCGTCTATTATTCCATCTATTCCACCATCCCTACTTCTTCGTGTAACCCGACCATCACCATAACCCATCTGAACGAGTAAATCCATTACTAGCCTTTCAAAAAAATCTGAATCCTTTTGCAGGACCAGCCCCAAGACCTCATCTACAAGGTTATGAATAATGTATTTGAAATTTTCATCTATGATTTCTTCAGGGGTTTTAGTTGGAATATCTTGGATTGCAGATTGCGTAGTCAATGATTTTTCTGCTTCTTTATTGTTTGTTATAAAATTCTTGAAAGCAGGGAAACTCATTAAATCTTCAGTTGTTAGGCTTGAGGGATTATCATCAAGAAACCGTAGACCGTTATCTGTTAACGCATAATTTCCTCGCGATGGCACCTCAAGGAGCCCTGCTTTATCCAAATAAAACTTTGCCCATCCAACTCTATTTTTAATAATGGTTTGTTTTTTAGATGGGAGGAGTTCATTTCTTTCATGAGGTGTTAGCCTAAACTTCTCTGATAGAATATTAGTACACTCCGAAAGGGACAATGTACCCTTTTCTTTCAATAACCTTAGAAGAGGGAGCATACACTCCTGATAAGTTGGAATCATAATTTATACTCAAATATATTATATCATTCAAATAATGAAAGATACGAATGACAAACAAAAAATCTATTACGACTTTGACCGGTGATTTCCTTTAACAGATTATCTTTAACCATCATTTTAACAAGTGTATTTGCTGAATTATAGGCAATATTGCATATTTTAGCAGCATCGTCCACCGTGATATATGGATTTTCCAATAATCTATGTAACAATATTATCGCATTTGTAGACCTACTCTTATATGACGAACGAATTTTATCTTCAGCGTTACTTTTGAATTGCAGTATAGAGGATAGGGTTTCGACTGCTGTTGATGCTGTTTGCTCAATTCCAACTAAAAAATATTTAATCCAATGTGTCATGTCGTTTTTAGTCCGTATGGCAGAAAGGTTATCATAATATAGATCCTTTGGATTCTCAAAAAATGTCGACAGATATAGAAGCGGTTTATCCAATATTTTTTCTTTTACAAGAAACAGGGTTATTAATAATCGACCGATTCTACCATTACCATCAAGAAATGGATGAATAGTTTCAAATTGGTAATGTGCTATCGCTATTTTGAGAAGTGCGGGTAAGAGTATACTGTCATTGTTGAGAAATTTTTCCAGATCAGCCATAAGTTCACCAACCAATTGATGATTTGGTGGAATGAATTTAGCATCAGCAAGTGATTTTCCACCTATCCAATTCTGGCTAGTTCTAAATTGGCCTGGTAGTTTATGTTCGCCTCGGACGCTATCCAGCAACAATTTATGTGTATTGCGTAATAAGCGACTCGATAGTGGTAGTGCCTCCAAACTATTAATGGCGTCGTTAATTGCTTTTACATAGTTTTGGACTTCCTTCCAGTCATCCCTGCGCTCCTCTTTTATTTCAGCTTCCGGTAATAGAGCCTCATCCATTCTTGTTTGAGTTCCTTCGATTCGACTCGAAACAACGGCTTCTTTTGTAACATGTAGTTGAATGAATAAATCTATATTGGGAACCAGTTTAGAGAATGAGTTTAACTCACCCAATTTAAGTGCTGCCTTTTCTAAAAGATGATTAATCGACGGATTATTCCAAACCCATTGGTGGTTAATGGTATTGGGCACAAAATATTTATATCCGTATCCATCTTCATAATGGCCTGATGTAAAGTTGTCGAGTTCAATCATATTAGATATGCTTAACGCACAAATTTACAATAAAGAATTCTTTATTTCAAATTTTAGCCATAATTTGAAATAAGATTTTTTTTATCTCAATTTTAGTAAAAAAACTGAGACAAACATATCTTTATCTCAAATTCACGAAAAAAATTCCCCAAAATGTCCATTAGGCCCCCAAAACACTAAACCGGGGTCAATAAGAGCAGACTAGAAAGACTTCCGACAGTCGCCAATAAATAGGACAGAGGACTCTCGGGGTGAGAATCCTCTGTCAGTACCCGGACCCGGGCTCGAACCGGGATGGATTGCTCCACTGGTGTTTGAGACCAGCGCGTCTACCGATTCCGCCATCCGGGCTTAGTGGCTACAAAGGTAGGATTTCTTTTCCATTCACGCAACTCTCGCCGTGGATTTACATTTTTTTTGTAACTTTGCGTCTTTGAGCATATGAATGTAATCTACAACATAGCGATCAATACGGTCAACTCTGCGCTGAAGCTCTACGGACGCTGTCTGCCGCGTGAGCCCCGCCGCAAGTTCCCCCGGTTTGTGAGAGGACGTTGCGACCTGCTCGACCGTGTGGAAGCCGATATGGCGGCCGCACGCAGCGCTGGCGACGACCGTCCTCTGGTATGGTTTCATTCAGCTTCGCTTGGCGAATTCCAGATTGCGCGACCGCTCATCAAAGCCCTGAAGGAGAGAGGCGATTGCCGTGTGGTGATGACATTCTTCTCGCCGAGCGGCTACGAAGGCGCTTCCGCTCACAACTACGGCCTCATCGACCACATCTATTACCTGCCGCTCGACACGCGGCGCTATGCCCGTCGGTTTGTCGAGGCACTGCGCCCGTCGGCTGCAGTAGTGATGGTGTCGGAATACTGGCCCAATATGCTCCAGCAACTCAAATTCCATTCCGTACCCACGATATTGGTATCGGCGGTGATTCGCGACAACTCGCAGTTTTTCCGCTGGTACGGCAAAATCTACCGCAAGGCGCTTTCCACCTTCCGCCGCATCTTCGTGCTCAACGAGGAGTCGGCTTTCAATCTGCGTATGCTCGGCTACACCGACGCGCAGGTGAGCGGCGATCCGCTCTTCGACAATGCGGCCCTTGTGGCCCGTACCCCCTGGAGCGACCCCATACTGGAGCGCTTCTGCCAAGGGGATATGCCCGTATTCGTAGCCGGCAGTATCAGCGACGACACCGATGCCGCCATGATGACCCGGCTCGCCAACAAGCACACCGATGTGAAATTCATCCTTGTGCCTCACGACATCACTCCCGGCCATATCAATGAGCTGGAGCGGAAGCTGGACGAGCCCGCACTGCGACTGAGCCAGTGCGACGCCGACACGGATATGGCGGGACGCCGCATAATGATAGTGGATTGCATCGGCAAGCTCGCCTACCTCTATCGCTATGCCACCTGGGCCTATGTAGGCGGTGGATTCACCAAGCTGCTTCACAGCGTTATAGAGCCGGTAGTCTACGGTGTGCCCGTGGCCTTCGGCCCGCGCATAGAGCGCAAAGTCACTCCGGCGCAGCTAATCGAGCGCGGCATCGGGCGCAAAGTATCTTCGGCCGAAGAGCTCGACCGATGGCTCACGGAGTTGAAAACCGACCCCGAACTGTCGGCTCGCGCAAAGCGCGAAGCCCGTGAATATGTGGAACGCAACGTGGGTGCCACAGCAGAGATTGTCGACGAAATAGCACATAACCTATGGCCTCGGTAAAAGCAAAATACAGAATGTATATGGCGCTCTTCAAGCCCCTGTCGTGGCTGCCTCTTTGGGCGCTTTACGGCTTTAGCGACTTCCTGAGCCTGCTGATGCGCCGTGTGCTGAAATACCGCCGCAAGGTAGTGCGCGAGAATCTGCGTCTCTCCTTCCCCGATATGACAGAGAAGGAACTGCGCCACACCGAAAAGCGATTCTACCGCCAGCTCACCGACAATATTGTGGAGACCGTGAAGCTACTATGCATCTCCGACCGGCAGATACGCCGCCGTGTAGAAGTGTGCGATGCCGGCCTCGTGGAGCAGATGGCCGCCCAAGGGCGTCCCATCTTCCTCTATCTCGGCCACTACGCCAACTGGGAGTGGGTGCCTTCGATCATGATGCACTACTCCGAGCCGAAAGTATCGGCTCAGATCTACAAGAGCCTACACGATCAGGCCTTCGACCGCGTGATGCAACGCGTACGCGACCGTTTCCTCTCAGTCAACATCCCGCAGGACAAAGCTATGCGCACCATGTTGCAGCTGCGCCGCGACTATGGCTCCTTCATCGTAGGCATAATCGACGACCACTCGCCCAACCACGACCGCTCACAGCACGTGATGGAGTTTCTCAATCACCCCTACACCCTCATCAACGTGGGCGCCGAAGAGCTCGGTACACGTCTGGGAGCCGCCTTCCTCTATCTCGACGTAGAGAAGCCGAGCCGCGGCCACTATCGCCTAACATTCAAGCCCATCGACATATCGGATTCATCCGAGGAATATCCCTATACCCGCGAGTATATGCGCATGCTTGAGCGCACTATACGCCGCGATCCCGGTCTGTGGCTCTGGAGCCACAAACGCTGGCGCTACACCCCTGCCGCCAACACCCTGACGAAATAATAATCCGTAACCTTATATCATTCAGAAGCAATGAAAATAGTATGTGTAATACCGGCCCGCGCCGAGTCAACCCGTTTTTTTGAGAAGCCCCTTGCCCTCATCTCCGGCAAGCCTATGATACAGTGGGTATGGCAGCACTGCATGGAAGTCGAAGAATTCGACCGCGTGCTGGTAGCTACCGACAGCGACAAGATACGTACAGCCGCTGAGAGCTTCGGCGCCGAGGTGATCATGACCTCCGCCGACCACGACACCGCCACCGAACGTCTCTACGAAGTATCGACCAAAGTCGAGGCCGACCTCTACGTAATGGTCAATGGCGACGAACCCCTCCTTACCCGTGAAGCCATCGTGCAGTGTATCCCCGCCGAACTCCCCGCCGACGGATTCTACGTATCCAACCTCATGACCGACTTCACCAACCCCGTGGAGGTAGTCGATGCCACCAACCTCAAGATCGTCACCGCAGCCGACGACCGTTGCCTCTTCATCTCGCGCAGCCCCATCCCCTACCCTAAGGGAGCCATGGACTACGTGTTCCACAAATTCGTAGGCGTAGGCGCGTTCACCCGCGGATCGCTCGACTACTACCACAACACTCCGCGCGGTCCCATCGAGAAAATCGAGGAAAACGACTCATTCCGCTTCCTCGAAAACCATATGCCCATCTACTACTACAACTGTCATTGCAAGTCCCTCTCCGTCGACAACCGCAAGGACATAGCCGGCGTAGAGGCATACCTTAAGCAGCTGGGCGAGAAATGAGAATCCGGCTCGACAGACGGTCGTTGCTCAAGGGATGGCGCCGATGGAGGTTCTATGCCGGCGGCTTCATACGCTATTACCTCCCATCGGGGTGGATCAGAGCCAAATTCCGCCGTCAGCTCAGGCATCTCAGCCGAGAGGAACGCGAATACTGCATGAGTCGCGTCAACTACTACGTCAACCTTCCTCGCGACGCACGCCTCAACGATACCACTGCCGTGGCCGTCGCCGACTTCAAGTATCCCTTCGGCAAGAAAAAGAAATGGTCGGGCTACTTCTTCGACCTCTTCGAGATAGTCAGAGCAGGCGATCCCGCCGCACGCTTCAATTATCTTTTCGGCGACATCGATTACCCGTCCCCCGAGCCCGCCTTCGTTAAGAGCCGCCCCATCACCGACGGCCCCACCCTATCCG
>JAIDTT010000007.1 GCA_029060545.1 Paramuribaculum sp.
ATGCGCTTCAAGATGGACTCGAACCAACGACCCTCTGATTAACAGTCAGATGCTCTAACCGACTGAGCTATTGAAGCGAAAAATCTGACGCTTGTGCGCCGCTACTGCATAAGCCTCTGCTTATTTTAGCGATGCAAAATTACAGCGTTTAATCGAAACTTCCAAATGATTGTCGGAAATTTTTGGTCGTAAAGTGATATTATGGCAAATTTTTTTAGACGGCGATGCTTCTTTCACGCCAAAATGTTGTAGCGTATTGCTTTTTATCACTACCTTTGATTTTTATTTTGTACGAAAAGGAATAATGAAAAAATTCTTAATCTCCCTATCCGTGGCGCTGGCCATGTGGTCGGCGGTCGCAGCGCAGGTGCGAAGCAATGTTTCATCAGTCAATAAGAATATTCAGCTCTTTGCCGACATTCTCAAGCGTCTCAATGCCAATTACGTGGACTCGATAGACCTGGATCGCGTAGTGCATCGCGGCATCGATGCTATGCTCGGCGAACTCGACCCCTACACGGTGTATTTCTCTCCGACGGAGACGAAGGAATTTATGGCCTCCAACACAGGTGAGTACGGCGGTATCGGTTCGTATATCGGCGAGCGCGACGGGTATGTGTATTTCTCAGGCCCGCGCGAAGGCACACCGTCGGACCGCGCCGGTATCCGTATCGGCGACGTGATACTCAGCATCGATGGTGTGGATGCCAAGGGAATGGGTGTCGACGAGGTGTCGTCGCGGCTCAAGGGGCCGCGCGGTTCAAGGGTGAAGGTTGACGTGCGACGTCCGTTTGTGGCCGATTCGCTCCTCTCATTCGATATCGAGCGCGATATCATCACGGTGCCTGCCGTGGTATATTCGGGCGTCGTGGCTCCCGGGATCGGATATATAGGCCTCACGCAGTTTTCGGAGAAGTCCGACGAGGAGGTGCGTCAGGCGCTCACCCGACTGCTTGCCGACGATCACATCTCCGGCCTTGTGCTCGATCTCCGCGGCAATGGCGGCGGATATCTGCAGAGCGCCGTGAAGATACTGAGTCTCTTTCTTCCCAAGGGTACTACGGTGCTCACGACCAAAGGATTGGCCGGACGCGACGATATGACGTATGCCACTCCTACCAAGCCCATTGCGCCCGAGTTGCCGCTGGTGGTGCTCGTCGACGGCGAGACCGCTTCGTCGGCCGAAATCACCGCCGGTGCGCTCCAGGATCTCGACCGCGCCGTAGTGGTGGGTGCCCGTACCTACGGCAAAGGTCTGGTGCAGTCTACATATTCGATGGACAATAATGGCCTGCTTAAGGTCACCACATCCAAGTATTATATCCCGAGCGGCCGTCTGATTCAGGCTCGCCGTTACGATGCCGGCACAAGCTCCGAGATACCCGACAGTCTTACCACAGAGTTCAAGACCCGCGCAGGCCGTACCGTACGCGATGGCCGAGGCATATCCCCCGACGAGGAAGTGACTTACGACAATACCAGCCGACTGGTCTATAATCTCGTTACCGGCAATTGGATCGATGACTTCGCCACACGATATTCGGCCGAGCATCCCGAGCGGCCGGCACTCGACGACATCGTGGTGACGGATTCGATCTACTCCATGTTCAAGCGATCGATCGATCCCGATCGGCTTAATTACGATAAGGTGAGCGACGAGTCGCTGTCGCTGCTGCGCGAGGTGGCCACTCTCGAAGGCTACATGACTCCCGAGATAGAGGATCAGATCGTGGTGCTTGAGCAGCTTATGAAGCATTCGCTCGATGCCGATCTCGACATACAGCGCCCCAACATAGAGCCATACCTCTTGCGCGAGCTCGCGGAGCGCTACTATTATCAGCCGGGAGGTGTGGCTGCAGCTCTACGCACCGATAAGGGGCTGAAGAAAGCTGTGAGCATCCTTGCCGATCCGGCTAAATATACCAGTCTGCTTCAGCCGGCCAAATGACACTCGACGAAATCCAACAACGGTTTCTCACCGCGCAGCGGCGGCGTGCTCTGAAGAGTGCGCTTTCGCGCAGCGGCGCATCGTCCGGACTGAAGCTCTACGGACTTGCGGGGTCGTCGGCTGCGATGGCTCTGAGCGAGCTTTACGGTCTTTGCGGAAAGAGCCCTGTACTCGTGGTAGGTGATTCGGCCGACGATGCCGGCTATCTGTATCACGATCTCACGCGCATAGCAGGCGATGATGCCGTGGCTATGCTTCCGTCGGCCTTCCGTCGGGATATCCGCTACGGACAGCCTGACGCCCCCTCCGAGATATTGCGCACGGAGACACTTGCCCGATGGCACACTGATCCCGCAATGCGCTTCGTGGTGACCTATCCCGAAGCAATGGCTGAGAAGGTGGCCGCGGCTACCGACCTCAGTGCCGGTACACTCACGCTCAGTGCCGGGGAGCGTCGCGAGATGACAGATACGGTGCGCTGGCTCCTCGATGCCGGCTTCACCCGCACCGACTATGTATATGAGCCCGGGCAGGTAGCCGTGCGCGGTTCGATACTCGACGTATTCGGCTTCAGTCTCGAATATCCGCTCCGCATCGACTTCTTCGGCGACGAGATCGACAGTATCCGCACCTTCGACGTCCAGACGCAGCTCTCGCAGGAGCGCCTCAAGGAGGTGGCTATCACCGCCAATGTGGAGTCGGGTGACGGCGGACAGCCCATCACCACATTTATTCCGGCCGATACCGTCATAGCCCTCCGCGATGAGGCTTACACCATCGAGCGGCTACGTCAGGTAGCTGCCGGCGCTATATCCACCAATGCCGTGATAGCAGGCGATTTCGATGCCGACGCCATGAAGCGGCTTGCCGATACAGAGGAGATCGTATCGCGTCTCGACAGCTTCGTGCGTGTAGGATTTTCGGCGGCTGCAGCTCCTCCCGAGGGAGCGAAGGCCTCGATCGACTTCCAATGCTCTCCGCAGGCTCTTTATCACAAAAACTTCGATCTCATATCGCAGTCGCTCACCCAATATCTCGCCGACGGCTACACGATCTACATCCTCTGCGAGTCGGAGCGTCAGGGGCAGCGCCTTAAAGATATTTTTGCCGACCGTGGCGACAAGATTGATTTCACTTTCGTGGAGGCTACTCTCCACGAGGGATTTATCGACAATGCCACTCATACCTGCGTACTCACCGATCATCAGATATTCGACCGTTTCCATAAGTACAGCCTGCGTTCCGAGCGTGCGCGCAGCGGCAAACTGGCTTTGTCGCTCAAGGAGCTGGCCAGCATCGAGCCGGGCGACTATGTGGTGCACGTCGACCACGGCGTAGGCAAGTTTGCCGGACTCTACCGAACGAATGTCAACGGTCGCACTCAGGAGCTTATCAAACTTACATACGCCAACGACGACATCATTTTCGTGTCGATTCATGCTCTTCACAAGCTATCGAAGTATCGTGGCAAAGAGGGAGAGCCGCCGCGCATCAACAAGCTTGGCTCCGGCGCGTGGAATCGCATCAAGGAACGCACCAAGTCGAAGCTCAAGGATATCGCCCGCGATCTGATCAAACTGTACGCACAGCGCTGTGCGCAGCAGGGATTCAGCTTCTCGCCCGACTCGTATATGCAGAATGAGTTGGAGGCTTCATTCATCTACGAGGATACCCCCGACCAGCTCACAGCTACAAAGGCCGTGAAAGCCGATATGGAGAGTCCGCGCCCGATGGACCGCCTTATCTGCGGCGACGTGGGATTCGGCAAGACCGAAGTGGCTATCCGAGCGGCTTTCAAAGCGGCTGCCGACGGAAAACAGACGGCCGTCCTCGTACCTACTACAGTGTTGGCTTATCAGCATTACCGTACCTTCTCCCAGCGTCTGGCCGACTTCCCGGTGAGAGTCGATTATCTGTCGCGTGCTCGCACGGCAAAGCAGACCCGCCAGATTCTTGCCGATCTCGCTGAGGGGAAGATCGACATACTCATAGGCACCCACAAACTCGTAAGCAACACCGTGAAGTTCAAGGATCTCGGATTGCTTATAATCGATGAGGAGCAGAAGTTTGGCGTGGCCGTGAAGGAGAAACTCAAGCAGCTAAAGACCAATGTGGATACGCTCACCATGAGCGCCACCCCCATACCGCGTACTCTGCAGTTCTCGCTTATGGGCGCGCGCGATCTCTCCGCTATCACCACACCTCCGCGCAACCGTTATCCGATATTCACATCCCTGTGTGCCCTCACCGACGATATGGTGAGCGAAGCCATAGGTTTCGAAATGGCACGTGGGGGTCAGGTATTCATTATCAATAATCGCATCGAAGGCCTGTCGGAACTCGAAGCGATGATACGTCGCCTCGTGCCCGACGCGCGCATCGCCGTAGCCCACGGACAGATGCCACCCGAGCAACTCGAAAAGGCCATAATCGACTTCACCAACCACGACTACGACATCCTGCTCGCCACCACTATCGTGGAGTCGGGCGTGGATATGCCCAACGTGAATACCATTATAATCAACAACGCCCAGAATTTCGGCCTCAGCGAACTGCATCAGTTGCGCGGACGTGTGGGCCGCAGCAACCGTAAGGCGTTCTGTTACCTCACAGTACCGCCGGCACAGCCGCTTACCCCGATAGCGCGCCGCCGCCTGCAGGCCATCGAGAATTTCTCCGATCTTGGCAGCGGCATCCACATAGCGATGCAGGATCTTGATATCCGCGGCGCCGGCAATCTGCTCGGTGCCGAGCAGAGCGGCTTTATTGCCGACCTTGGATATGAGACCTATCAGAAGATTCTGCGCGAGGCTGTCACTGAATTGCGTGCCGAAGAATTCCCCGACCTCCCCGCCGCACCGGCCACAGGCGATAATTCTGCCGACGAGCATGGCGATGTCGAGGACTTTGTGGCCGATTGCGTCATCGAGTCCGATATGGAACTGCTGCTGCCGGCCGACTATGTGCCGCAGGACAGCCAGCGCATCTCGCTCTATCAGGAACTCGACTCTATAGAGCGCGAACTCGACCTGAAGGCTTTCCGCGACAGGCTCAACGACCGCTTCGGAGCGCTTCCGCCCGAGGCCGAGGAGCTCCTTCGCATACCGCGTCTGCGCCGTCTGGCCCGTAAACTCGGTATCGAGAAAGTAGCTCTCAAGCAAGGTCAGATGTACGTATACTTTGTCGACGAGACCAACAAGGCTTATTATCAGTCGCCTATGTTTGGCCGTCTGCTTCACTATCTTCAGGAGAATCCGCGACGCTGCCGTATACGCGACAATGGCGGCCGCCGCAGTTTCGCCATCAGCAATGTAACCACAGTCGAACAGGCCGTCGATATCCTCGGCCATATACTCCAGTTATCTCCACTATAATATAATGTCAGCCGCAATCATCACCCTCTGCCTTCTCGTAGTCTCCAATGTGTTTATGACCTTCGCCTGGTACGGGCATATCAAGCTCCACTCGGCAGGCGTCACTACATCATGGCCGCTCTATGCCGTGATACTGCTTTCCTGGGGTATCGCGCTGCTCGAATACTGCTGCCAGGTGCCTGCCAACCGCATAGGATTTGAAGGCAACGGAGGTCCCTTTTCGCTCCTTCAGCTCAAAGTGATACAGGAGGTGATCACCCTCGTGGTATTCGTGATTTTCAGCCTGTGGGCGTTTGAAGGATTCCAGCTCCGGTGGAATCACCTGCTCGCCTTCTGTTTCCTCATAGCAGCAGTGTACCTGATATTTATGAAATGACGACACCCTGATCGTCGACGCGAAGCGTAGTCTTGCTACCGAGTATGAGCGGTGAGGCCGATCCGCCGTGTCCTGCAGGAAACGCGAATGCTACCGGAATATGCATCGGCGCTGTGGCTGAGTGAATCATATCATAGATAGAGGCATGGTTCACGTCGGGCCCCACGCCGGTGAAGTTGCCTACTATCATACCTTTGATGTTATCGCCGGCGCGCAAGCGCAGACGGTAGATAAGCCGTTCGATTTTATATACGGGCTCATTGATGTCCTCGATGAAGAGGATAGCATCGGGAGTGCGGTACGGATCGAACAGAGTATCCGCCAATGCCGAAATCACCGAAAAATTGCCTCCGATGAGCGTACCCGAAGCTAAGCCGAAGTGATTGAGTGGGTGCGGATCCAATTGATATTCAACGCGCTTTCCCATTAAGATCTGTTCGAGGTGTCGCAGATCGAGCGGATTGACGCTTTCAGTGGCCGCCGATGCCAGGATATGCTTTGCCATAGGGCCGTGTATGCTCTCCACACCGGCCTTGAGCCACAGGCAGTGGAGCGCAGATATGTCGGAAAATCCGATCAGCCACTTCGGATTGTTGGTTATGAGCTTCGGTGAAATCATATCAAGCAGGTGCACTGCTCCATAGCCACCTCTGCTACACAGTATTGCCTTGATTTCGGGATCAGTGATGGCCTCCCTCAGATCGGAGGCGCGCTGCTCGGCCGTCCCGCTGAATGAGCCGTGGCGTCCGAGAGCGTGGGGCATAATCTTTATATTCCATCCCCGGCGGCGTAGCAGGTCGGCTGCCTCTTCGGTGGCCGGACGGCGCGCAATTCCGGCAGGAGATATTATGGCGATTGTGTCGCCGGGTCGGAGATCAGGGGGTCGGAGCATACGGATTCTGATAAATGTGTACCGTACCGTCGCCGGCTACTTGGAAGGAGACATCTACCCCTTCGACCAGAGGCATATTGGGTGATGCGTGTCCTACCGGTATCCCGAATGCCACCGGGTAGTCGTATTCTGCCACCATATCGGCGATCATACGTTCCATCGATGAGAAATCCTCGTCGGACCGGTAGTCGGTGAAATGCCCTACTATTAGCCCCGACAGATTGGCGAGTGTGCCCGACAACTTCAGCCGATACAGCTGGCGCTCAATCTTGTATACCGGTTCGGCGATATCCTCGATAAAGAGTACGGCACCCGGACTGATGATGTCGAACGGAGTTGATATAAGCCCGTCGAGCACAGCCAGATTGCCGCCGGTCAGCGGAGCCTTGACGCTACCCGACCGGTTGAGCGGGTGGGAGTCGAACGTATAGTCGAGCGGTGCACCGCGTAGCATTTTCATCATTGTGTCTACGTCCGGGCCGCGGTTTTCACGGCCTATCGGGGCGCACATAGGTCCGTGGACCGATGCTACGCTGTGCTTGTTCCAGAGCGCGTGTAGAGCGGATATATCGGAGAAGCCTATGATCCATTTCGGATTCTCGGCTATGGGGAGTGTGTCGAGCGCCTCAAGTAGATGCACGGCGCCGTAGCCGCCACGGGCACAGAATATTGCCTTGACTTCGGGATCGAGAATGGCTTCCCGCAGATCTTCGAAACGGGCTATGTCGGAGCCTCCGTATGATCCGCGACGGTCGTAGGCGTGCGGAGCTACCACAGGGTTGTATCCGTCGAGCCGCAATCGATCTACAGCATGGTCGATAGTCGATGCGTCAGTGCCCGATGAGGGGGTTACTATCATCACCTTATCGCCTTGATGGAGCGAGTCGGGAACTATGATCCGGCCTTCGGTGGGTAGCGTGAGACCTACAGTGAGAGCGGCTAAAAGACTGATTATTGACATGCTGCTACATTGATTCCCGCTTCGCGGAAGGTTTGGGCTATTGCTTCGATTTCTTCGGCTGATACTTTCTGCAGCTCGCGGTGGGGTGTAGTGCGGTCGATGGAGTAGAGCATCACCTCACGTGGATTGATCCGCTTGTATGCTTCGAGAAGAGCCGCTGTCTCCGCCGAAGTCGTATTGTCGATGGGCTGGCCCTCGTATTCGCCACGCAGTAGCATAGTCTGGATTATGCAATCCTGCCCGAATTCGGCCAGTCGGTCTATGAGTTTTTCGGCTGTGAAGTCGGCGCTGACCGGCCGGTCTACAAGGCGTATTGTGGAGGTGATGGCGGAGTCGAGTTTCAGAATGTTATTGTCTACGCGTCGCAGGGCGCGGGCCACTGCGGGATTGCCGATAGCGGTGGCATTGGACAGCACACTGATCTTCGCTTCAGGAAAATACTTGTCGCGCAGGGCTGTCACCGAGTCGATAATCTCTGCGAAGTGAGGGTGTAGCGTTGGCTCTCCATTGCCCGAGAAGGTGATGGTGTCGAGAGTCGTACCCTCCTCCTTCATCGCTTTGAGCTTCTCCTCAAGCAGTCTGACCACTTGGTCAGGATCGGCCATTCCGGTCGTGCCGCGACCTTGAGCGTTGAATCCCGCTTCGCAATACAGGCAGTCGAATGAGCATATCTTGCCGTCGTTGGGCGTGAGGTTCACGCCGAGCGAAGTGCCGAGCCTGCGGGAGTGGATCGGGCCGAATATGGTTTCATGAAAGAGTACGCGCTGCATCATCACTTCTTGACGTTGACCTTGACCGTGGGAGGCAGGAAATTGTTGCGTCGCTCCACGGCATCGATCACTTCGTGAGCCAGATGCATGAATGCATAGCCGGCAGCATTGTCCTCCAGGGCGATAGGCGTACCGTCGTCGCCGCCGTCGCAGATGCTGCCTACGATGGGTATCTGAGCCAGAATCCTTGTGCCCATATCGTCGGCCAGACGTATGGCGCCTTCACGGCCGAAGATGTAGTATCGTTCGTCGGGATGAGCCTCGGGAGTGAACCACGCCATATTCTCTACCAGACCGAGTACCGGCACATTCACCTTGTCGGAGGTAAACATGGCTATACCCTTGCGGGCATCGGCCAAAGCTACTTCCTGCGGGGTGGACACCACCACTACACCGGTAATGGCAAGTGTCTGCACCAGCGTGAGATGGATATCGCTCGTGCCGGGCGGCATATCTATGAGGAAATAGTCGAGTTCGCCCCAGTCAGCCTCCTCTATGAGCTGGCGCAAGGCATTGGAGGCCATGGATCCGCGCCATAGCACGGGTGAGTTTTTGTCGACGAGCAGGCCGATAGAGAGTAATTTCACACCGTATCGTTCGGCAGGGATGATGAGCTGGCGGCCGTCTACTTCGTGCATGAAGAGATCTTCATCTTCGATACCGAACATTTTAGGTACCGACGGGCCGAAGATGTCGGCATCGAGCAATCCCACTTTATAGCCTTCGCGTGCGAGAGCCACAGCGAGATTCGATGCTACGGTGCTTTTGCCTACACCACCTTTTCCGGAGGATATGCCTATGATGTTTTTTACCTGAGGAAGAACGGGTTTGCGCTCCGGCGCGGCAGTAAGAAATGAAGGCGTGATCGTCACCTCCACCTCGGGCGATATCCGCGTGTGTATGGCAGCTTCTGCGCTCTTGATGAGCGATTTCATGAAGGGGTCGGGATTCTTGGGGAAGATGAGCGAGAAACTCACTTTGCAGCCGTCGATGCGGATGTCGTCGGCCACCATTCCGAGCTCCACGATATTTTTGCCATTGCCGGGATATCGCACTGTGGCGAGAGCTTCGAGTATGAGATTGGGATATAGTGTTTCCATAATGATATGTTATTCGGATTGTAGCTTGGTGAGCAGTTCGATAGCGAGGTGATAGTCCTGAGCTGATGCGCGCGACAGCCACTTCACGGCCTCGTCGCGGTTCTCTTCCACACCCTGACCTTTACCGTAGCACACCCCCAGCTCATATTGGGCGGCTGCAAGCCCCTTCTTGGCGGCTTTCTTATACCATTTCACGGCTTCCGCGTAGTCCTGATCCACGCCGTTGCCGGAGGCATAGCACAGGCCGAGATTATACATTGCCTCCACGTGATTCTGATCGGCGGCGCGTTTCCACCACTTCACCGCCATTGGATAGTTTACCGCAGTGCCTACGCCATTATAGTAGCAAAGAGCCGTATTGTGCTGACCCTCTACGAGATTGCGCTGCGCCGAGCGCTCCCACCATTTGAAGGCTTCGGGAAGTGACTTGCGCACACCGTTGCCGGTGTAGTAGCACATGGCGAGATTGAACATGGCCGTATTCACATTGCGGAGGGCCTGCTGATAATAGGTGTTGACTTCGTCACTGGCACCGGGGATGCTCTGAGCTTTTATGGTCAGCGATGTAGTGGCGGTGATGATCGCCACTGCCGCTATGATTAGTCGTTTCATTGATCGGTTGGTTTATGTGGGTTTTGCTCTTCGGAGGCTGCCATCAGATCGGGCATCTGTATGTAGCCGCGTGAGTAAGAGCGGTATGTATCGTATGGAATCTCCTCGTCGGGCTCTTCAAGCTGTTCGGCTCCCGAGTGTGCTTCCATAGATATGAACTTTGAGGAAAGGCCGCGGGCGAGCCACTGCTTTTCGTAGTGGGTGCGGATCGACAGCACCGGATGGCCGGGGTGTGTGGCGTCGATGTTGGCCGACTGGTCGGTGATGTGCAGCCTGTTGTGCCGGGCCATCAGATCGGTGTAGGTGTAGAGGAAGGGGCTGTCCGTCTTGAGATTGACCAGTCCGCCGGGGTTCAATACATCGCGGTATAGAGCCAGGAATCGGGTGGAGGTGAGGCGCTTTCGCACCTTCTTCATCTGCGGGTCGGGGAAGGTGATCCATATTTCGGCCAGCTCCCCCGGGGCGAAGAAGCTCGTAAGCAGCTCGATATCCGTGCGGAGAAAAGCCACGTTGGTCAGACCGAGTGTCTGCGCCTCCTTGGCTCCCGACCACATACGGGCGCCCTTGATGTCGATGCCGATAAAATTGGAGTCGGGATTGGCCTTGGCCAAAGCCACGGTGTATTCCCCCTTGCCGCATCCGAGCTCCACGATTATGGGATTGGAGTTTTTAAAATACTCGCTGTGCCAGTGGCCTCTAAGAGGAAAACCATGGCTCTGCAGCACGGCCCACGGATATTGCATCACGCAGTCCATACGGGTCATTTCGTCGAATTTACGAAGTTTGTTTTTTCCCATAGTCGGATAGATTGGAGGGGTAGATCAATGCAAAGATACATAAAAATTGCAATTTTTGTGTACCTTTGCGATATGCCAAGCAATAATTTACCACAGACACAACCCCGCGTGCTCATAGTGGGCGGCGGCGGCTTCATCGGCGGCCATATAGTAGCTCAGGCGCTTGAGCGCGGTTTTGATACATGGGTGGCGGTAAGAGCCACGACATCGCGCCGACGCCTCGGAGATCCGCGACTTCACTTCGTCGTGCTCGACTACGATTCACCCGAGTCGATGCGCAAATCCCTTGCAGAGGCTCTTCCGGAAGGGGAACGCTGGGATTGGGTGATATACAATCTCGGAGCTACGAAGTGCCTTAACTTTACCGACTTCAATCGCATCAACTACATCTACCTGCGCGACTTCGTGGAGGCTCTTGAAGCGGCCGGACGCACTCCGGAGCGCTTCCTCTATATGAGCAGTCTGAGCGCACTCGGTCCCGGCGACGAGAAGGGATACGAACCTCTCACCGACCTCACGATACCGTCGCCCAATACCCGCTACGGTGTATCGAAGATCAAAGCGGAGACATTCCTTGAGTCGCGCCCCGAACTCAATTGGACCATCTTCCGCCCTACTGGTGTGTACGGCCCCTGCGAGCAGGACTATCTGATGATGATTAAAAGCATTGATTCCCACGTGGATTTCGGAGTAGGTATGCGGAGGCAGATGCTCACGTTCATATATGTGACCGATCTGGTCAATGCTATGTTCGACGCTCTAGCCACCGACACCACGATAAAGCGCAAGTATATCATTTCGGAGGATCGGGCATACAGCCAGAAAGAATTTCGCCGTATGGTGGCCAAGGCGCTTGGCGTGAAGTGGGTATTGCCCCTCAAGCTGCCGATGTGGATGGCCTATGCAGCCTCAGTGGTGGCTGAAAAGATCGGACTGCTGCGCGGAAAGCCGTCGACGCTCAACCGCGACAAGTATAAGATAATGAAGCAGCGCAACTGGAATTGCGATGTCACCCGTGCCTGCCAGGATTTCGGCTTCCGTGTGGAGTATCCTCTCGAAAGGGGAGTCGACCTTACGGTGAAAGCTTATAAGGACGCCAAGAAAGGAGGCTCGAAATGATGCCGACACCCCCTCCGGCGCCGCGCTGGTTTTTGCTGGTGGTGATTCTCAGCGCGCTTCCGGTATTTCAGTTGCCTATGCTTATCGGTGCAGCCTCTCCGGAGTCGCCGTATCGTATGTGGCTGTGGTTCTATCCTATATATGTAGTCGTAGCCGCTTATCTGGCGTGGCAGTGCTATCCGCAGCGACGTACACTGGCATGGGTGCTTGTGGCGCTGATGTGGATGGCTCACGTGTGTATGTGGACTCTCTGCTTCATGCCACTCGAATAATTCACGATAATACATCCGAAGAATGAAGAAAATACTGATACTCAACGGTCCGAATCTCAATCTGCTCGGCTTGCGCAATCCCGGTGTCTACGGCAATCAGTCGATGGAGCAGTATCTCGAATTTCTGCGCGACTGCTACCGCGATATTGAGATCGAGTACAGCCAGAGCAATCACGAAGGCGAACTTGTCGACTTGATACAAAGCATAGGATATGATACCGATTCATATTCAGGCATAGTGCTCAACGCCGGCGCTTACACCCATACGTCGCTCGCTATCGCCGACGCTATCGAGGCGGTGGCGGTGCCTGTGGTAGAGGTACATATAAGCAATGTGGCCGCTCGCGAGCCGATACGCCATAAGTCGCTGATAGCGCCCGTGTGTCGCGGTACGATCTGCGGATTCGGAATGGACAGTTACCGACTCGCTATCGAGGCTCTGATATGATGGCGCTCTCCGACAGTACGACGCGTGTGATGGCAACGCTTACACCCGATCGTTGCACCCCTGCTATGGTGGAGCGTATGCGCGACGCCGGTATGCGGGGTGTGCGTATCAATTCGGCTCATACCACGCCCGACAGCTTTCGCCGGATGGTCAGCGACATACGCAGTGTGGATCCGGCGATCGTCATTCTTGTGGATACGAAGGGCGCCGAAGTGCGTACCAATGCTTTTGCCCCTGCTGATCTTGAAATGAAGCTGAGCCCGGGCAGTGTAATAGATATCCGGGAGGGGAGTGAGGCAAGCTCGCCCGACACATTATATATATCTGTACCCGCCATAGGGCAGTCATTGCGTCAGTCCCGGCGTATTCTGATCGACGACGGAGTTATCGAACTGGAAGCGACGGCGCCGCTGCCCGACGGTGTGCGTGCCCGAGTGGTGCACGGCGGTATACTCGGATCGCGCAAGACGGTGGCGCTTCCCGGAGTGGAATTGCCGCCGCTGCCGGCTGTGACTGCAGCCGATCGCGAAGCTATCGCATTGGCCGTAGAGATGAAGATCGATATTATCGCTCATTCGTTCGTGCGCACCGCCGCCGATGTCGAAGCGGTGAGGACGTTGCTTGACGATGTTGATATTCAGCTCTATGCTAAAATTGAGACGCGGATGGCTCTCGACAATCTCGAGCCCATCATAGCAGCAGCCGACGGCCTGCTCGTAGCCCGTGGTGATCTCGGCACTAATATCTCGTTGGCTGCCATACCCGAAGCGCAGTATCGAGTGGCGCAGTTGGCGTGGAATGCGCGTAAGCCCGTTATGGTGTCCACCCAGATACTCAACTCCATGGAGTCGGCTCCGACACCTACACGCGCCGAGATGAGCGATGTGGCGCTGGCCGTGATGGAGCGTGCCGAGTGGATATTGCTATGTGGCGAGACAGCCCGCGGCCTGTGGCCTCGGGAGTGTGTGGCCGTGGCCTGCGAAGCCATCGAAAATGCAAAAGATAGAATGCCCTATGTCGTTGGATGACTATATAGAAGATCATATCTCCGAGGAGCCCGAGCAGCTGGCGCGCATCTTCCGCAATACCTGCCTATATCATCTATATCCCAGGATGTGTTCGGGCCACGTGCAGGGACGTCTGCTCAAGATGCTTACGTCGATGGTAGCCCCGCATCGCATACTCGAATTGGGAGCATACACCGGCTACTCAACGCTCTGTATGGCGGAGGGAATGCCCGCCGACTGTGTGTTGCACACGGTAGAGATCGACGATGAAAACGAGGATGAACTTCGGAGAGAATTTGCGCTGCATCCGGCCGCCGACCGTATCCGTCTGCATATCGGCGATGCGCTTGATATCGTACCTGTCATCGACGAGCGTTGGGATATGGTGTTTATCGACGCCAACAAGCGCCTCTATGTCGAATACCTCGAAATGATTCTGCCTCGAATGCGCCCCGGTGGCTACATATTGGCCGACAATACTTTGTGGGGTGGAAAGGTCGGTGATCCGTCCGCGCGCCCCGACCCGCAGACTGAGGGCATACGCCGCTTCAACGATTTCGTAGCCCGGCATCCGGCATTGGAGACGGCCATTGTGCCTGTGCGCGACGGGCTTACGATATTGCGCGTAATTGACCAATAATTATTATGTTAAAAAAAGTGATAGTAAGACTTTAAAAGCAAAATCGCCGTTAATATATCAAAGTGGCGGTTGAGCCAATCGCTAATACTCCCAAACCATGAAAAGACCAATCTTCATACGCCAACTTATAGCTACGGCTATCCTTCTGCTGCTAAGTGCCTCTCTCCCGGTGGACGCTGCTATCCGGCTGCCCGATATCATAGGCTCCGGCATGGTATTGCAGCAGCAGAGCGATGTGCTCTTGTGGGGCTGGGCCAATCCCGGCGCAAGAATCACCGTCTCTCCCGGTTGGCTCCGCAAACCCCTCACAGTCCGCACCGGTTCTGATGGCCGTTGGGAGTTGAGAGTACCCACGCCCGCCGCTTCTACGAAACCTTACACCATACGCTTTACCGGCGATGGTTCACGCCTTGCCATAGATGACGTGCTCATCGGTGAGGTGTGGTTCTGTTCCGGACAGTCGAATATGGAGATGCCGCTCCACGGCTACCTCAATCAGCCTGTGGAGCATGCTGCCGACGCGGTCGTATCGGCAGCACACTATCCCACAATACGTGTGGCTATGGTGGAAAAAGCAGCTGCCGAGACTGCTCAGGACAACGTGGCATCGCCATGGATTACCGCTAATCCCCGCGATGCATACAATTTCAGTGCTATAGGTTACTTCTTCGCACGTGAGCTTTCCGATATGCTCCACGTGCCCGTGGGGATAATCGACTGCAGCTATCAGGGCACCAAGATCGAGACCTGGATGAGTGTCGAGCGTCTGTCCGGTTATGCCGACATCGATCTTGCCAAGGAGAAGGCCGATTCCATTCCCGACTTCTGGCACCGCTCCAATCTGATGTACAACGCGATGCTTCATCCTCTCGAGGGCTACACCATCCGAGGATTCCTGTGGTATCAGGGATGTTCGAATATGGGTCAGGCGCAGTATGCCGAGCGTATGCGCGACTTTGTGGGTGATCTGCGCCATCAGTGGGGCGACGACTCCCTTCCATTTCTCTTCGTGGAGCTTGCCCCCTATGGCTATGGTAATCCCGAAGGCGATGTTGCGGCGCGCTTCCGCGAGGCTCAGCAGCGCGCTGCTGAAATCATACCGCACTCGGCTATAGTGTGTACTTCGGATCTTGTGTATCCCTACGAGGTAGTTGACATCCATCCGTCGCGCAAACAGGAAGTGGCTCAGCGCCTTGCGTGGCTTGCCGGAGATATGGCCTATGGCATTGCCGGGCTTCCGGTGGAGTATCCCCGTTTTGATGAGATGACCGTGGAAGGCGACTGTGCCAAACTCACCTTCACCGGCGCACCATGGGGGCTGACCCCACACGACGATATGCAGGGCTTTGAAGTAGCCGGTAGCGACGGTGTGTTTCATCCCGCCAAGGCTTACATTCCCTTCCGGGCTCTTCATGTAGTCGTTGAGCGTCCCGATGGCGTAGACCGCATCGAATCAGTAAGATATAATTTCAAAAACTTTGCCGTGGGGAGCGTCCACAATCTTATGGGGCTCCCGCTGGTTCCATTCCGTACCGATAAATGAGACGGCTGCTCGACATATTGATCGTAGTCGTGGCGTGTCTCGCCGCGGTCAACTGCACTACCGGCAGCGCGCCGGCAGCTGATCGCTATGTCTCTGTCGGCCCCGATGGGCAGTTCCGTATCGGCGGCCACACATATAATTATATAGGGACCAATTTCTGGTATGGTGCCCTTCTTGCTTCCGAAGGCCGCGGAGGCGACCGCGTCCGTCTGGCCCGCGAGCTCGACACACTGCAGGCTCTCGGGCTCACCAACCTCCGCATAATGGTGGGTGGTGATGGCCGCGAGAATCTTCCCCACCACATCATGCCTGTGCTGCAGACTGCCCCCGGTGTATATAATGATACTCTCCTTGCCGGTCTCGACTACCTTCTCGCCGAACTTGAGCGTCGCGATATGAAGGCTGTGCTCTATCTCAACAATTCGTGGGAATGGAGTGGCGGCTACGGTGCCTATCTTGAGTGGGCCGGAATGGGCGACTGCCCTGATCCGGCCGACGGATACCGCGAATATTGCGACTACGTGGCGCAGTTCGTGCTGTCCGATAGCGCTAAGGCTATGGCCGCCAATCATGTTCGCAATATCGTGAGCCGGACAAATAGCGTCACGGGTCGTCCTTACTCCGAATCGCCCGCTATTATGGCGTGGCAGATAGCCAACGAGCCCCGTGCATTCTGCTCTGATTCGCTTCATAAGGAAGCCTTTGCCCGCTGGATTGCTTCCACAGCGGAGCTTATCAAGAGCCTCGACGCCAATCATCTGGTATCTACGGGCAGCGAAGGTCTCTATGGCTGTGAGGTCGACCTCGATCTGTGGGAGCGCATTCACCGCGATCCCAATATCGACTATGGTATAATACACGTATGGCCCTACAACTGGCGCTGGGTCGACTCCGCTACAGTAGTGACCGGCGTCGACAGCGCATGCACCTATGCTCTCGAATACATTACTCCCCATGTCGAAATAATGCGCTCGGCAAGCAAGCCTCTCGTGATAGAGGAATTCGGATATCCGCGCGACGGCATGGCTATCGCTCCGGGTACCCCTACCACCGGACGCGACATATTCTATGATTACATACTCAGCCTCACAGGACCCGACGGTCCTGTGGCCGGGTGCAACTTCTGGGGGTGGGGCGGCCTCGCCGAGCCCCTCCGCAGTGAGTGGCATCCGTGGCAACCCTACACAGCCGATCCGGCTCAGGAGCCTCAAGGGCTCTATTCAGTGTTCGCTTCAGATACATCAACCATTAAAATTATCTCTAAAACCCTCAAAAAGAAACACCTCTGACCCTTTATCTGCTGCGGACACGTTCCGCCGGTGTCTCCTCCCGCTCAAGTGATGGCCGAGACACATCTTTTGTGTTAAATAATCTTTATCTTTACTAATTAACCCCAATCTTAAAAATTCAGGCATAAAATTTTATAAATGCGTTAAAAGTGAGATTTTTTTTACCGTTTATATGCGATTACTTCAAAATCATTCGTATATTTGCAATTGGTAAAATTATGAACTTGTGTGTATTAGCCTGTTTTCAAGAGTGAAAATCGGGTGCGGTACACATCACGCGTCGGCTCTATAATGTTGATTGTAAGCCGTTTGTCGAGAGTAAATTCATGTCTGATACCACCAAAATTATTGTCACTCATAATGCTTTTTTTAACCCAAATCTGTATAAAATAGAAAATTATATAAAGTAATCATTTCTACCTTATGCTAAAACCAATCCTATCAATTCACA
The DNA here is from genome assembly GCA_029060545.1 of Paramuribaculum sp. Classification (GTDB taxonomy): domain Bacteria; phylum Bacteroidota; class Bacteroidia; order Bacteroidales; family Muribaculaceae; genus Paramuribaculum. Next base: position 17,600 of record JAIDTT010000007.1, read on the forward strand.
AACTCCTTTTGGTTGCCGCACTTATGGGTGTAGCCGTGTTCCCGGCTACCATCAGCGCCGCACCTGAAGCAGCTGTCGCGCCACAGGCGCAGACCACCGCTACCGGCGTGGTCTACAACGAATTCGGCGATCCCGAAATCGGTGTCTCTGTCGTTGTGGCCAACAATCCGACGCAGGGCAGTAGCACAAACATTGACGGTGAGTTCTCCATCCCCAATGTGAAGCTCGGCACCCAGTTGCAAATCACCATGATCGGTTGCCGCCCCGTAACCGTTAAGTGGGAAGGCACTCCTCTTACCATTAACCTTGAGTCCGATGCCAAAGTGCTCGGTGACGTAGTGGTTACCGCTATGGGTATCAAGCGCGAGGAGAAAACCCTTACCTATGCCGTGCAGACCATTAAGGCCGACGAAGTGACCCGTATTAAGGAAAACAACTTCGTCAACGCCCTCCAGGGTAAGTCGGCAGGTCTTACCATTACTCCTAACAACTCCGGTGCAGGTGGCGGTTCCTCCCGTATCGTGCTCCGTGGTTCTACCTCTATTCTCGGCTCCAACCAGCCCCTTATCGTTATCGACGGTATCCCGATGCAGAACAACACCGGTACTCAGGCTACCGACCTCGAAATGGGTGCTACCCGTACAGGCGACGATATCCTCTCGACCATCAACCCCGAGGACATCGAAAACATGACCATTCTTAAGGGCCCGAACGCCGCTGCCCTTTATGGTTCGGCCGCCAACAACGGTGTAATCGTCATCACCACCAAGTCGGGTGCACAGGGCACCGTGAAGGTCGACATCTCAAGCTCGACCTCCATCGATCGCATCGCCATGTATCCCCGTCAGCAGCAGTGGTACGGTATCACCAACACCGGTGGACTTGACCATACCGCATGGGAAGCTTGGGGTCCTCGTCTGGGCACTCGCTCCGAAGCCGACCTTCAGGCCAACCCCTGGCTCTCCAACAACTATCGCAATGCGGTAAACGACTTCTTCAAGACCGGCGTTACGCTCAACAACGGCATCACCCTCTCCGGCGGTACCGAGATGTCGCGTACATACTTCTCCTACAACAATACTTATCAGGACGGTATCATCCCCGGCAACAAGTTTACCCGTAACAACGTAATGCTTAAGGAGTCCTTCTCCCTCTTCGATAAGAAGGTCAACATCTCCACTTCGTTGAACTGGATCCACCAGCGCACCGACAATACCCCCACCGTAGGTAAGGCACTTTCGAGCCTCTTCGCTCTCTACCGTACACCTGCCGACGTGGATATGCGCTATTGGAAAAACAACTATCGCCACACCGGTGTGGCCGGCGAACGTCTCGTGAGTGATCCTCTTGTAGGTAACCCCAAACTCGTAGGTCAGCCCATTCAGACCTGGAACTGGTTTGTCGACTACCTCAACAACCCCTGGTGGGTGAGCAGCGATATGATCAATGATCAGCGCAAGCGCGACCGTATCCTCGGCAACATCACTCTCGACTGGTCGATCTGGAAAAACCTCAAGTATCAGACCCGTTTCTCCGTCGACATGGTATTCGACAGCAGCCTCAACGAAGAGTATGCCACCATGTTCCGCGCAGGCTTCGACTATATGGGCGGTAGATACTACAGCTCCAACTCCCGTACCTCCGATATCTACAACGACCACATGATCACCTGGAACGATCGCTTTGCCGATAAAGTTGACGTGAACCTCGCCTTCGGTGGCAGCTTCACCCGTCACTACTCGCGTTCCACTAATATCACTACCGGTATAGATACCTCCGGTGTGCCCAACGCATTCGTTCCTCAGAACAGCAAGCACACCCGTCCCGCCAACCCCAACGGCTCCGCCACCAGCGCAAGCGACTCCTGGGACTACACCGACTGGTCGACAGCTCTCTTCGCTACCGCCAGCGTAGGTCTGTGGGATAAGGTGTATATCGATGGTTCGTACCGTCGCGACTGGTGCCAGGCCTTCCAGCAGTTTACCGAAAGCGGCAAGTATCTGTCGTTCGGCTACTACTCCGTTGGTGCCAACGTGCTTCTCGATAAATTCCTCCCCCAGACACAGTGGCTCGATCAGCTCAAATGGCGTGGTAGCTACTCTGTAGTAGGTAACGCCGTGCCCAACAACTTCTTCGGCCGTCAGTCGATCAACTTCGGCACCGGCGTCGTCACTGCCCGTCCCCCCGTATTCGAGGATCCCAAGCCTGAGACCACCCGCGCATTCGAGACCGGTATCGACGCTTGGTTCTTCAACAACAAGTTCAACGTCGACCTTACATACTATAACTCGACTCTCGAGAACCAGTTCCTCTACGTATCCACCGGTACCGGTGAATCCAAGCCTGTCAACACAGGTAAGATCCGCAACACCGGTGTAGAAATCTCTGCAGGCTATCGCTGGGCCATCAATCCCCAGTGGTCATGGCAGACCAATGTCAACTTCGCTTACAACGACAACAAGATCCTTGAAACCTACATGCAGGACAACGGTATACCTTATATATATGAGACCGGTCCGAAGGCTTTCCACATCAAGTATCTCGAAGGCGGTAAGTATGGCGACATCTACGTCAACTCCTTCCAGCGCGACGAAAACGGCTTCATCAAGGTGTCCAGCGCCGACGATCCCGTCAACGCTTCTCCCATGATGGCATCCGGTAAGTACGAGACTTATGTAGGCAACACCGTATCGCCTTATACTCTCGGTTGGTCCAACACCTTCAACTACCGCAACTTCACACTCTACTTCCTCGTCGACGGTCGTATCGGCGGTAAGGTGATGTCGCTGACTCAGCCTGACTTGGATCGCTACGGTATCTCCGAAAACTCCGGTGCCGCACGTCTCCACGCCGAAAATCTCGCCGCTCAGGGCGACATGAGCCTCATGTATGTATCCCCCGACGGTACTCGCGTGCCTCTGATGTATCTCCCCGACGGTTCGGGCCGTACCATCTCCGTAGAGCGCTACTACAAGACCATCGGTCAGAATCCTATGGAAGATCATGTGTACAACGCTACCAACTTCCGTATGCGCGACATCTCCCTCGCCTACAACCTCCCCAACCTCTTCGGTCAGGGCAAGGGCATGACCGCTCAGTTCTCAGTTAAGAATGCATTCTTCCTCTACAAGGACGCACCCGTAGATCCCGATATCTCCGTGTCGGCCGCCAACGGCTTCTCCGGCATCGACTGCTACTCGCTGCCCACCCTGCGCTCCTACTGCATCACTCTGAAATTTAACTTCTAACCATTTCCCACACGTATCTTACTATAATGAAAAAGATTATATATTCAGCTTTAGTCGCTTCGCTCGCCTTTGGCGGCATGCTCTCGATGCAGTCGTGTGGCGACGAGCTCACCCCTTACCCCTGGATCAAACAGGAGGAAGGTCCCGCTCAGGACGAAGACCTTGCCGAGTCTGATATGGAAGTACTCGAAAGTCAGCTCCGTGCCGCTATTCCTCACATGCTCAACTACGCACACGAAGCCGGCGGCAGCACCTCCTGGGCAGCTCACAAGTATCAGTATCAGCGCTCCAACAGCATCGACAACTATGCCGGCTACTGGACCACTACCAAGGCCAACTTCGCATTCGGCCCCGCTCTTCCGACTCTCTACACCGAGAACAACGGCTACCTCGGCGGCCCTCTCGACAATGTGACTTTCCAGTATTCCAAATCAGCTATCCGCTCTTGGGATAAGGCTACCTATACCGAGATCGATGAGGCCACCGGTGAAAAGACCCAGGTGCTTCGTCCGCGTCCCGAATGGCGTGCCATCGCTCTCATCTGCCAGGCATACATCGGCCATGAGATCGTCGACTTCTATGGCGTATGCCCCTTCAACGATTGGCGCGACTGGAAGCGTACCACTCCGATCAACTATGAAGCCGGTGCCGAAGTCTACAAGCAGATTCTCGCCGACCTCGACGAAGCTATCGCAACTCTTAAAGAACGTCAGCCCAGCCCCGCCGACCTTCAGCGTGTAGAAGGCGCTATGGCCAACTTCACCATCTCGGGTTGGGAATGGCAGTATTGGGTGAAATTCGCCAACTCCATCAAGCTCCGTATGGCTATGAATATCGTCGACTATCAGGATCCCGATCCCTTCTATGGTCCCGAGGACGGTGATGGTGTCCGCAAGCCCTTCGTAGCCAGAAATATTGCCGAGGAAGCAGTAAAGGATGAAATCGGCGTACTTACCGATGCCGATGCACGCGATATCGCTCACCACTCCGGTGGCACCTGGAACTGCGTATATTATATGCTCAACCACTCGTGGAACGACACCCGTCTCTGCGCGTCTCTCGAAAACATCCTCAAGCACTTCAATTCGCCCCTTCTCACTACTTGGTTCTCGCCCAACACCAACCAGATCAAGAGTACCAGTGGTGTAGTTGCTCCCACCGGCATTTACGGCGTCCGTGCAGGTCTCATGATGATGGATACCGGTGCTCCCGATACCGGCGGTTATGGTCCCTTCGGTCGTATTGATGAATCCCAGAAGCACATGAAGCAGCCCTTCTTCAAGCGTACAGAGGCAATGTTCCTCCGTGCCGAAGGCGCTCTCCGTGGCTGGGATATGGGCGGTGATGCCAAAGATCTCTACGAGCGCGGTATACGTCTGAGCCTCGAGGAATGGGACTGCGGCGATCAGGCCGACGCTTATCTGGCTCAGGATAATCTCCCCGCCGTACAGTATTGCGACTACTACCAGCGTACCAACGACTGCGACGGTCGCGTCACCGTAGGCGTGAAGTGGAACGATGGCGATCCCAAAGAGCTCAAGCTCGAGAAGATCATCACTCAGAAGTACATCGCCAACTTCCCCATGGGTGCAGAAGCATGGACTACCTACCGTCGTACCGGTTATCCCCGTCTCTTCCCCGTCAAGGTCAACAATATGCCTTCTGTCGATACCGAGATGCAGATCCGTCGTCTCTCGTTCGAGCGCACTGAAAACAACGGCGTGGAAATCGAGCAGATCACACAGCTCCTCGGCGGTACTCAGGACAACGGTACACGTGTATTCTGGGACGTGAACTCCCGCACATGGGGTAAGGACGCCCAGGGTCAGTATATCCCCGACAATCACCTCTAATCTTAATATTTTGAATCTCTAAGTTATGAATATATTCAAGAAAATATTTCTCGGAGCAACTGCCGTTGCCTTGATGGGCTCTTTCTCATCATGTAGCGACGACGTGACCCTGGATGGTGCCGACGCCGTGTATGTCGACATCACTCCCTCCTCGCTCTCCCTTAAGGTAGGTGAAAAGCAGCGTATTTCGGCCCGCGTCACCAACCAGGACGGTAAGGTGATCGAAACCCCGATCACCTTACCGTCCTGGTT
>JAIDTT010000070.1 GCA_029060545.1 Paramuribaculum sp.
GGTAGAAGAAGAAGAACTGCGCACCCATGTGCCCGATTTCTGGGAACATCCCAAGGAAGCGCGACTCCAGATGAAGAAAATCAAAGACTTGCAGAGCTGGATCGACGGCTACCGCGAAGTGGAAGATGCTGTTGACGAGCTTGAGATCGGATGGGACTTCGTCAAAGATGGCGAGCTATCCGAGGATGAACTTGACGCTCTCTACAACAAAGCCATACAGAAAATCGAGGATCTCGAGCTACGCAATATGCTCCGCCGCGAGGAGGATAAGCTTGGCGTAGTGCTGAAGATCAACTCGGGCGCAGGCGGCACCGAAAGCCAGGACTGGGCTTCGATGCTGATGCGTATGTATATGCGTTGGTGTGAGCAGCACGGCTACAAGACATCCGTGGCCAACCTGCTCGACGGCGATGAGGCCGGTATCAAGTCGTGTACGATAAATGTAGAGGGCGACTTTGCCTACGGCTACCTCAAGAGCGAAAATGGAGTGCACAGACTGGTGCGCGTATCTCCCTACAATGCTCAGGGAAAGCGTATGACATCCTTTGCATCGGTGTTCGTGACCCCTCTGGTCGATGACACAATCGAAGTACGTGTAGATCCTGCACTGCTGTCGTGGGATACCTTCCGCTCCGGCGGTGCCGGTGGTCAGAACGTAAACAAGGTGGAATCGGGTGTACGCCTGCGCTACCAGTTCACCGACCCCTACACCGGCGAGAAGGAAGAAATCCTCATCGAAAACACCGAGACCCGCGATCAACCCAAGAATAAGGAAAACGCAATGCGCCAACTGCGCTCCATCCTGTATGAGAAGGAGCTACACCACCGCATGGAGGAGCAAGCCAAGATCGAGGCCGGCAAGATGAAGATCGAATGGGGCTCGCAGATCCGCTCCTATGTGTTCGATGACCGCCGTGTGAAAGATCACCGCACCGGACATCAGACCTCCGACGTGCAAGGCGTCATGGACGGCGATCTCGACGGCTTCATCAAGGCTTACCTGATGGAGTTTGCCGCCTCGGAAGAGGAAAAGTAAAATCGATTAACTTATTTATCACCCCTTGCTTCCAGCGCCTTATGGCGCTGGTATGCTTTTGCCATACGGGTATGATACCCGCGCGACGCATACGACGAGCCGTTGTATCGTCGTGCGAAGGTAGCCCAATCCTTGTTGCGCAACGCTTTATCTATACCGATGCTCTTAATGAAGGCAGCAAAGAGTTCGAGCTGCTCGCGCTCGGAAGTCGACATCCGTCTCACGAACTCCTGTATGTCGCTACAGCCACATAGCTTCCAGTTGAAACCACCGATCTGAAACATTCCCCAGAAAGTGCCTTCGATAGCGGTAGCGTCGTGAATGGTACGCGCCAACCGGAGCCGTTCCTGCTGAGCAGCCTGCGTAGAGCCGTAGCGGCGCGCATTGGGGCGCGCGAACACGGAGGCATGGCTTTGGGCATATCGCGACAGATTGATCTTGTTGTGTCGGGCGCGCTGACGAAACATAGCCAGGTCGAAATTGACGAGCGGCTTGCCGGGAGCGAAAAAGCCCGCGTGCTGCGGGCCGGCCTCAATATCAACCACAGCCTTAATAGCTGCCGTCTCCACTCCCAGCTCTTCAGCTACAGCGCGGTAATCCTCCTCCGTAAGGCGAAGTATTACCGGCGGCACACTATCGGCAAAAATCTCTACCGACACGCTGTCCGAGACCTCGGCAGCAGTAGTTTCTGGATGTGAGGTCAATGCCCCGGCAGAGGCTATCAGGATTGGGATATACTGCAGAATCATAGGCGTGAATAGAAAGCGCATAGTCCCGCGGAGCTTACACCACGGGACTATGCTGATAAGTCAGGAGTGCATTACTTGCCTTTTTCGGCAACCTTTTTCAGAGTAAGTTTAAGCTGCTCGTAGAAGCGCTCGACGGCAGGGATATGCATACGCTCGGAAGGCGAGTGTACGTCGCGCAATGTTGGGCCGAACGACACCATATCAAGGTGAGGATACTTCTCAAGGAAGAGACCGCACTCCAATCCGGCGTGGATAGCAGTGATCTTGGGAGTGATGCCGTAGAGCTCCCTGTATGCCTCGGAAGCCATCTCCATGATGGGCGACTTCATGTTGGGGCGCCATCCGGGATACCCTTCTCCGTGCACAACCTCAGCTCCGGCCATAGCGAAGAGAGCCTCTACCTGTGTGGCGATATCCCACTTACGGGAATCTACGGAAGAGCGCTGCGAGGTAGTCACCACCACAGTATTGTCCTTACCCATCTTAACAGAAGCAAGATTAGTGGAGGTCTCCACAAGGCCTTCGAGCTCGCGCGACATCGACACTACTCCGTGAGGAGCACTATAGATAGCGGAGATTAGTTTGAGCGATGTAGCCTCGTCGATGCTGAAGTCGGGAGCGTCGACGCTTTCAATCGAGATCTCGAGAGTAGGTTCGAGGTCGGAGTACTCGGCCTCTACGGTAGCGCGGTAATTGTTGAGCGCAGCACAAACCTTCTCCTTCTGTGAAGTGTGTACGCCGAATACAGCATGAGCGGCGCGGGGAATGGCATTGCGAAGATTGCCGCCGTCGAATTCACACACTGCGATTTCATATTCCTTGCTAAGTTCAAAAAGGAAGCGTGCCACCAGCTTGTTGGCATTGGCGCGTCCGAGATGGATGTCGCCGCCCGAGTGACCGCCCTGTCCTTTGGCTACATCTACTTTGAAATAGTGGAAATCCTTGGGCGCGTAGGAGCGCGAGTAGTGGAAAGTACATACGGTATCCACACCGCCGGCGCAGCCGATAAAGAGCTCGGCATCATCCTCGGAGTCGAGATTGATTAGAATATCGCCGTCGAGCATTCCTTCGCCGAGATTGTTGGCACCGGTCATACCGGTCTCCTCATCCATAGTGAAGAGGGCTTCGAGTGGTCCATGCACGAGAGTGTCATCGGTGAGGATAGCCAGAGCTGTAGCCACACCGATACCGTTGTCGGCGCCGAGAGTGGTACCGTCGGCCTTCACCCATTCGCCGTCCACGATAGTGGTGATGGGATTGTTTTCGAAGTCGAAACTCTTGTCGTTGGCCTCGCACACCATATCCATGTGACCCTGAAGCACTACTTTGGGAGCATTCTCGTAGCCGGGAGTAGCAGGCTTGGAGATGGCCACATTGCCTACGGCGTCGGTGCGGGCATCGAGGCCGTGAGCCTTGCAGAAGTCGAGAATATACTGACGGATTTTCTCCTCTTTCTTAGAGGGGCGAGGGATTTTGGTGATGGCATCGAAGATGGCAAACACATTCTGCGGTTGAAGTTCGGATACTTTCATTGTTTGATATTTGAAGTTAAGTTTTTGAGTTTTTAGACCCTTGGCGGAAGCTTCGGGCGGTCGGATTTGAAAAAGTTGTTAAAACTTTCACGAAAAGCACCACAAGTTACAAAATAAAATTGACTTTGAGGCAAATTTTGCCATTCCTTTCATATATTTGCATAGAATTTCAGCAATCCGATGAAAACGCTCCTCCTCACATGCCTCATTGTAGCCCTGGCCGTAGTGCTTATGGGCGTGAAAGTGCTCTTCGTGAAAGGCGGCAAATTCCCCTCGGGCCACGTTCACGACAACGAAGCTCTCCGCCGCCGCGGCATCGGTTGCTCTCATTCCGACGACTGAATACATATCATTAATCATACGCATAAACAAGTATTTTACAAAACCGACACTGAAATGAAAAAGTTTTCATTTTTTGCAATTGCATCGCTCTCCCTCTTCGCTGTATACACCTCCACTACCGGTTGCTCCTCATCGGCCGACAACGACGGAGCCGACTCGCTCACGGTCGATGAGCTCAATGTCGACACCTTCGTTTCCGAAGGCGACACCATCGTGACAGTAGGCGCTCCCCGCATCCGCTTCATCGACGAGGACTCACTTCTCGCCAACTACAATCTCGCCAAAGACTTTCAGGAACTGATCACACGCAGCCAGTCAAAACTCGTATCAGCCCAGCAGTCGCGTGAGAACGAACTCGCTCAACTCGGCCAGCAGATCGAAACAAAGATGCGCAATCAGAGCTATACCTCCGAGCAGGAATACAACGCCGACCTGCAGCGTGCACAGAAGAAGCAGCAGGATGCCCAGAACTATCTTGCCAATCTGCAGCGCACCACCGAGCAGGAAGTAATGCAGATGCAGGCTCAGATCACTGACTCTATCGAAGCTTACCTCAAGAGCTACTGTAAGGCAAATGGTATCGATGCCGTGCTGAAGAAAAATGCAGCTGCCTTCTACTTTGATCCCCGCTTCGACGTGACCAACCAAGTGATCCAAGGCCTCAACGCCCGCTACAATAAAGTGCAGAAATAATCCGCCTCCATATGATATAATAACAAAGGCTGCCGGAAAAGGCAGCCTTTGTTATTATATCATATCGAAAACAAAACCCGGTGACCAATCATCCGAGGGAGAATAGAGCTCTGGCGGAGGCTGTGGTAGCAGCCGCCACGTCATCGGTGGAAACACCAAGGTGAGAAGCCACACAGTCGGCTACCAGCGGTAGCAGTGAGCTATCGTTGCGCTTGCCGCGGTAAGGAGTCGGCGCGAGATACGGCGAATCCGTCTCAAGCAGCACCCGGTCAAGTCCGATAGCAGGAAGCAGAATTGGTACGGTCGACTTCTTGAAGGTGACGATACCGTTGACTCCGAAATACATATCGGCTCTGCGGCGCACGGCTTCGATATCGGCAGGCGTACCCTCGAAACTGTGCATCACTCCCCGCAACGAGGGATACGCCTCCATCACTTCAAGCGTAGGAGCGAGAGCCTTGCGGCAATGTATGATTACCGGCAGTCCGCGCTTACAGGCTTCCGCGAGCTGACGGTCAAGCACCTGCATCTGTTCATCGCAGTATGTCGAATCCCAGTACAGATCCATACCTATCTCGCCGATAGCCACATAGCGCGCCGAGCCATCTAATTCAGCCAGAATCTCTGAGAGTGTATCCTTCCACCCCTCCCCCACTTCCGTAGGATGCAGCCCTACGGCCATAGATGTGAGTTGCGGATAAGCCTTAGCCATCGCTTTCATAGCCGGAAGCGACTGCAGATCGATATTGGGAAGGATGAGATGCTCCACCCCGGCAGCGACGACGCGCTCCACCACGTCGGAGCGGTCGGCATCGAATTCGGGAAGATAGAGATGTGTATGGGTATCGATTAGCATCAGTTGCTGCGCGTACTGCTTTTGCTCGCCAGATCGGTAAAGAAATTGGCATCCACAGGCTTCAGCCCGAGACGCGCCACACACCGGTTGGCATCCGCGATATATCGTTCGATGAGTTCACGGCAACGCTCGGGCAGACCGAGATCGTCATACACCCTCTTGATGCGTTCAATCTTATGATACTGCTCTGAAGGCATAGCCAGCTCCTGGGTCACCACACCCGAAGTATCTTCGGCCAGTGCAGTAATGAGAAGCCACGTCTTTTTATCGTTGACGATATCCCCGCCGATCTCCTTGCCGAACATTATGGGATCGCCGTAAGTATCGAGATAATCATCACGGAGCTGGAAGGCAAGCCCGAGCAGCTCCCCGAAGCGATAGGCATACTTCTGACACTCGTCGTCGGCACCGGCCACAATGGCACCCATGCGGCATGCACAGCCGAGAAGCACCGACGTCTTAAGTCGGATCATATCAAGATAGTCGTCGACCGTCACATCCGTGCGGTCTTCGAAATCCATATCATATTGCTGACCCTCATATACCTCCATCGCCGTGCGATGGAACAGGCGGCGGCACTCGGAGGCTGTTGCGGCGTCCACACCTTCATTGACGAGCTCCGAAGCTATCGAGAGCATGGCATCGCCGGAAAGAATGGCCGTACGCTCATCCCAGCGTACATGCACCGTGGGACGGCCGCGACGCATATCGGCGTGATCCATCACATCGTCGTGAAGGAGCGTGAAGTTGTGAAACATCTCGATAGCCAAAGCCTGATTGACTACGTCGGCAGCCGAGCCGCCGAGCGCCTCACACATCGCCATGCAGAGTATGGGGCGGATGCGTTTGCCTCCGCAGTCCATAGCATAGCGGATGGGATCGTACAGGCCGGCCGGGCTATCGGGCAGCCGATAGCCACGGATGGCTCCTTCGATAAGATTGCGGTAATAATCGATGTCGTGGATCATAGTGCCGAAGCGGATTTGTACACTTATGGATAATTACAGCGAGAGCGCTATATTGTTTTCCTGAGCTATGCGACGCATATTCATTATAGCGTAGCGCATACGGCCAAGGGCGGTGTTAATGCTCACGTTAGTCTTGTCGGAGATTTCCTTAAACGACATATCGCCGTAGTAACGCATCTTGAGCACTTCGCGCTGGCTCTCGGGGAGAGCCTCGATGAGGCGGCGCACATCTTCGCTGATCTGATCGCGCACCATACAGTCCTCGATATTCACATCGCACAGATCGCGGCGGTTAAGCACGTCGTAGGATGCGATATCATCGGCCGACACCAGATTCTCGCTCTTCTCCTGGCGGTAGTAGTCGATAATAAGGTTGTGGGCAATACGCGATATCCAGGCTAAGAATTTGCCCGACTCGGCATAGCGTCCTTGCTTGATAGTGGTGATAGCCTTCATGAAAGTCTCCTGAAAGAGATCATTAGCCACGTCGGCGTTTTTCACCACCGAAAGGATATAACTATAGATTCTTCCCTGATGCCGACGCAGGAGTGTGTCGAAGGCCTGATTGTCGCCATTGGAATATGCGGCAACGAGCTGCTCATCGGAAAGAGCGGTAAGCGGAGTTTTTGTTGTTGTCTTGGTCACTGTCTGACTAATTAATGGTTAGAGTAGCAGTGGATCGATAGGCAAACTAATTTTGAGGTTAGAGGATGGAGATAATTTTGATAAGATAGACTCACCTGAGTCTTTGTCGAATGTTTTGCAAAGATAGTGAAAGGAAGCAATTCGCGCAAGCCCCATTCATCGGTCTTTGCCTCATTTAACATTATTTGTGCGAAATCGGTTCGCTCCGTACACAATAATTCAGATCATAGCATCGAGAGATAACGCTGACCGGTATCGGGCAGAAGCACCACGATAGTCTTGCCGCCACTCGACCGACGGCGCGCCACCTCGATAGCGGCCGCCAACGCAGCGCCTGACGATATACCTGCGAAAATGCCCTCTTTGGCCGCAAGTTCACGCATAGCCCTGAAGGCAGAATCATCGCTGACCTCAATTACTTCGTCGACGAGCGACGCGTCATAGTTGCCGGGGACGAAGCCCGCCCCTATGCCTTGGATCTTGTGCGCTCCGGCTTTACCGCCCGACAATACAGGCGACGCAGCGGGCTCAACTGCTATTGCCTCGACTTCCGGCTTCCTGGCTTTGAGAGCGGCAGCCACACCCGATAGCGTGCCGCCCGTACCAACGCCGGCTACGAAGATATCCACCTCACCGTCTGTATCACGCCAGATCTCCTCACCAGTGGTGCGTCGATGCACATCCGGATTGGCCGGATTATCAAACTGGCTCATTATCATACTTCCCGGTGTGGCATCGCGGATTTCCTCCGCCTTTCGGATAGCGCCCGACATACCTTCTGCGCCTGGAGTGAGCACCAGCTCGGCGCCAAGCGCGCGAAGTAGCGTTTTGCGCTCCTCGCTCATAGTCTCAGGCATGGTGAGAATCACCTTATAACCCTTCACAGCGCCTATCCAGGCGAGTCCCACGCCGGTATTGCCGCTCGTCGGCTCGATTATAGTCGCTCCGGGGCTGAGACGTCCCGACCGCTCCGCATCATCGATCATAGCCAGAGCTATGCGGTCTTTGGCGCTTCCGCCGGGATTGAAAGCTTCAACTTTGGCAAGCAAGTGCGCCTTGAGATCAAGCGATTTTTCGATATTGGTCAATTCTACGAGAGGCGTATTGCCTATAAGTTCGAGTGCGTTCTTGTATATTTTCATTTTGTGGGAGATATAGTGCTTATTCTGTTTGAACTTGTATAAGGAGGTTGGAGCACACGCGAATATGGCGCTACCGATTCAGTAAGCCACACGTTACCGCCGATCACCGTATCGTGACCTATGGTCACCCGGCCGAGGATAGTGGAATTGGCGTAGACCGTCACATTATCTTCAAGTATCGGATGGCGCGGCACATCCACCGGACGGCCGCTATCGTCAAGCGTAAAATTCTTGGCTCCGAGCGTCACGCCCTGATATATCGTCACATGGTTGCCGATTATACAGGTCTGGCCGATCACCACACCCGTGCCATGGTCAATAGCAAAATACTCCCCTATCCGCGCACCGGGATTGATATCTATACCGGTGCGTGAGTGAGCCAACTCGGTAAGGATTCTCGGAAGCACCGGCACATCGAGCAGCACGAGTTGATGCGCCAGACGATAGTGTACCATCGCCTCCACCACCGGATAGCTCAGTATTATCTCGCCATAGTCGGTCGTAGCCGGATCATTGTCGAATATAGCCTGCACGTCGGTATATAGCAACCGCTTGATCTCAGGCAGTCGCTCCACCAGAGCGAGTGCCTTGTCATTGCCGCAGCACACCATACCCTGTTGCGACTGACCGCGGCGGGCAGCCATACACTTGCATATCTCTTCGGAGAGCAGACGATACAGTCGGTCCACGCTCACCATAAGCCGCGCATCGGTCATCGACCGGCAGCCGCGGAGCTGATCGAGAAAGTCGGGGAATACGATAGCCTTGAGTTGCTCCACGATCAGACGCAGATTGTCCACCGACGGCAGCGGGCCCTGCCATTCAGGCTCTATCTGCCGACCTTCCACTGTGATGTCGTTCAGACCGTCTACAGCGCGGGATATCGCGTCCTCCACGCGTGGCTCGGCGCCCCTCAGATCAGGGAGCTGGCGCTTGGCACATACGGATGTATCGGGGATATTCTGTTTCATATCCTTGAAACGATTATATCGCAGAGATAGTTCACCACCATCCATCTACGAAATGTGTTAAAATTCGGAGCGTTTACAATATTCCTCCACCGCAGGCGTTTGATTAATGTAAACCATTCATCCTCTCATCCGATCCACCATCGATATGATTGATACCCCTACACACAAATCAATTCCTGCGGCCCCCGGTTCGGCCTCTACCGAATCATCCATGTCGGAAAATCGCATGGAGCCTCGCAAGGCCACCATCGAATTCCTCCGCCAGTTTGCCCGCTGCTACATTCCAGGCCCCATCGCCACCGGTGCAGCCGTAGTGATTCTCAACTGATTGCATCTGCCCGGCACAACCGACAGACGCCAGCACTCCCGACGCCGCCGTGTCGGGAGTGCCGTTTTTATAATATTCCGCCGAATAATGTGCTGATATTTGGCCGGTAAGAAAAAAATCAGTAACTTTGCACCGCCTTTCCTCCAAGAAAAGGCATAAATTTCATTAATTCAATCAATTATCAACCACCAAAACATGAAGTACGAAACCGTTTTCATTTTAACTCCCGTTTTGTCTGACGCCCAGATGAAGGAAGCGGTAGCAAAGTTCACTAAGGTACTCACCGACAACGGTGCTACCATAGTAAACGAAGAGCTTTGGGGTCTCCGCAAACTTGCTTACCCCATCGACAAGAAGTCGACAGGATTTTACACCCTCGTAGAATTCGAAGCCGAACCCACCCTGGTTAAGAAACTCGAAACAGCCTACCGTCGCGACGAGCGTGTACTGCGCTTCCTCACATTCCGTCTCGACAAGTATGCAGCTCAGTATGCCGAGAAGCGTCGCAGCCTCAAAGGCCAGAAGGCAGAGACTCCCGCTACCGTAGAAACAACCATTGTTGAATCTGAAGTAAAAGAAGCTTAAACCATGGCACAGACTCAATCCGAAATCCGCTACCTCACTCCCATGTCGGTCGACGTGAAGAAGAAAAAATACTGCCGTTTCAAAAGAAGCGGTATCAAATATATCGACTACAAAGATCCCGAATTCCTCAAGAAGTTCCTCAACGAGCAGGGTAAGATCCTCCCCCGTCGCATCACCGGCACCTCGCTGAAATTCCAGCGTCGTGTGGCTCAGGCCGTGAAGCGTGCCCGCCACCTCGCCCTCCTGCCCTTCGTAACTGACTTGATGAAATAATTTTATACCACTAATATCCATTACAGAAATATGAAACTGATACTCAAAGAGGACGTTAAGAACCTCGGATACAAGGACGACGTGGTAGAAGTAAAATCGGGCTACGGCCGCAACTACCTCATCCCCACCGGCAAAGCCGTAATCGCCACCCCCTCCGCACTCAAAGTACTCGCTGAAAACCAGCGTCAGCGCGCTCACAAGCTCGCCCAGATCAAGGCCGATGCCGAAGCTCTCGCTGCATCGCTCGAAGGCGTATCGCTCACTATCGGCGCCAAGACCAGCTCCACCGGCACAATCTTCGGTTCCGTCAACGCTCTCCAGATCGCTGAAGCACTTGAGAAACTCGGCTTCAACGTAGACCGCAAGGTCATCGACGTTAAGGAGACCGTGAAGGAAGTCGGCAAGTACAACGCTATCGCTCGCCTCCACAAGGAAGTGACCGTAGAGATCCCCTTCGAAGTAGTAGCTGAATAATCCCGTTCGGACACACAAGATATTCCCATACAGATCGGGCTGCCCGCATACTCGCAGGCAGCCCGATCTCATTTTCCCCTACCTTATATTCACCCATCAACAAAATTCAATATCACATCCATCACACCACCAGCTATATACCATCAAAAACGCACCCGAAATTTACCACCGCCTCCGACACAAGCAGTAAAAATATGTGTCCTCCCACCCCAATCCCGTCGTACCTTTGTCACCACAAACCCCACCGAACCGTCCGCGGAGCTGTAGGGAAGATTTTCAAATCTTCCGCCCTACACCCACTGCGTCAGCAACGCGCGGAGCCTATAGATTGCCGAACGGCAATCATGGCTCCATCACCCGCAAGCGATGTATTGCGTAGATCGGAGGCTACAGCGCCGCATGCCCCTGCCACCGTCAAGTAGGTTGGACTTTCGTATTTGCGGAAGCAGGTGGCGTTTAACCATCCAAAATGCCCTATCGATCAATCGTGAATCGTGAATCGTGCATTGTGAATTGATTGTTAATTCCACCTCGTACTTTGTACATTGTGCATCTTTTAATTATCTTTGCAGCGCATATCGTCGGCAGAAGTCCGATATGGGCTTAGCGGGCGGGATGCGGACATTTTGAAATGCGTTTACTCGACGCTCTTTCTTGACAATCGGAAATCTGGAAAATTTCAATCACTGTCAAGAATGAGACAACGATGGACGCCTATGTGGTTTGTCTATACCCTTTAGCGGGCGCGCGAGCGTCGACTATTGTTGTATATACATTTCTGCGTGAGGCTTCTGCACGTTGTCCGTTCTACAGTGATGGGCATTCCAGAGCCTCCGATTGTGTGAACGGGCAACAAGTACGGCTCTCACGCAATTCTTTCTTTCATACAATTAGTTTATGCGCAGCCGATTAGAGAGCCTCGGTAGCAACTTGATTATGTATAAATTAATAAACTAATCACAAATGGCAATGAAGAAAAATCTACTAATCCTCTTAGGGCTCCACATAGCCCTACCCTCAATTGCTCGCGACTTTACCTACGAGTACGAAGACCAGACCCTGACCTATACCGTCCTCGACGAGCAAGCCAAGACCTGCAAAACTAAAGATGGGTTTGGAGATATTGCCGGAAATAGTGTAAGCGGTGTTCTTTTAATTCCAGAAAAAGCCTCCGATGGCTCTAATGAATATTCGGTCACCACCATTGGCCAGTATGCGTTCTCCGACTGCAGCGGCTTGACCTCGGTAACCATCCCCAATTCGGTCACCACCATCGGCTTCGATGCTTTCTATGGATGCAGTGGCCTGACCTCGGTGACAATCCCCGAATCGGTTACTACAATCGGCAACTCTCCTTTCGCGAATTGCTCCTGTCTTGAAACGATTGATGTTGCTATAGGTAATACTTTGTTCTCGTCATCCAACGGAGTTTTGTTTAGCAAAGACCAAACAGAGCTGATCCATTTCCCCGGCGGGAAGGGAGGGGCCTATCAAATCCCCGAATCGGTCACCTCCATCCGCGGTGATGCTTTCGCCTTCTGCCGCGGCCTGACCTCGGTAACCATTCCTAATTCGGTCACCTCCATCGGCTACTGGGCTTTTGGTGAGTGCAGCGGCCTCACCTCGGTAACCATCCCTAATTCGATTACCCATATCGACACCGATGTTTTCTATGGGTGCTCCGGTCTGACCTCGGTAACCATTCCCAATTCGGTCTTCATCATCGATGACAGGGCTTTCTCCAACTGCAGCAGCCTGACCTCGGTAACCATTCCCGAATCGGTCTTCTCCATCGGTAACAGGGCTTTCTCCAACTGCAGCAGCCTGACTTCGATTGATGTTGAATCCGGGAATAGGTGGTATTCTTCGGTCGGCGGTGTAGTGTTTAACAAGAATCAAACAAAACTGGTCCAATTCCCCGGTGGTAAGGGTGGGGCCTATGAAATTCCCAGCTCCGTCACCACCATCAGTGACTGGGCTTTCTACGGCTGCAGCAGCCAGATCTCGGTGACAATCCCCGAATCAGTCACCACTATCGGCGACTGGGCTTTCTACGGCAGCAGCGGTCTGACAGAGGTAACTTTGGGTAATGGCCTGACCTCTATCGGCGTCTTCGCCTTCCGCGGTTGCTCGCTCACGGAGGTCGTCGTTCCGCCGTCGGTAGAGACGATCGGGGCATATGCCTTTGCAGATAATGAGAATCTCTCTACCGTAATTATGGGGCATAAAGTTACCTCTATCGGAGAAATGGCCTATAACGGCTGTCCGGTAGAAGAAGTTTACATTACTGCTCAAAATCCGCCATCGGCTGATAATAGCACATTCAGTCAGTATTCCGGTAAATTATGGGTGCCAAATGCTGATGCTGTCACAGCCTATAGCAATGCATCTGTATGCTGGAATCAGTTCGGTTCTTACGCTATGCTCGAGCCGGAGGAGATCAAGATAGAGGGCGCACAGACTATTGACGCGGTTCCAGGCGACACCATCCGCCTCACGGCTAAGATCTCGCCCGAGAATGTCACCCTGCCTCAGATCTTCTGGCGCTCGACCAATCCTGCCATCGCGACGGTGGACAACGATGGCGTGGTGGTAGTGCGCGGCGTAGAGCCCGATATGCAGACTTACGCGCAGGGCGATGCCGACAATACCGCTGGCGGTTGCCGCATCATAGCCGAATCGCTTTATGCCGATGCACCGGTAGCGGTGGTAGCCATCAACTCGGAACTGGCCGACATCGAGGATATAGTGATCGACCGCCCGCAGTCGCAGACGATCGACTATACGGAGCCTTACGACGTGTATAATATGCAGGGGGTATGGCTTGGTCGCTCAGTCGATGCAGTAGCTCCCGGCTTCTACATCCTCCGTCAGGGCACCAAAGCCGCCAAAATCCTGAAGTAAACCACGATTAACGATACCCAATCATAGCGGGCGCGATTCATCAGAGTTTGCGCCCGCTTTTTCCGCATTGCCACCATCTGATTATCGGAGCTTCGATCGGATCTTCTTCTGCTCAGCCTCGAAGGCCTCCAGAAAGTGGATTTCAACCGGCGACAGTTGATATTGCGTTCGCTCTCTGAATTTATCATATTCCTCATTGGCTTTCAGTCTGGCCACCTCCGCCGAGATACTTCCGGCGTGATTCAACAACTCCTTATTCGACAATGTGAGGAAATCATCGAGTTTCTTAATCCAATCCTTCATATACATCGGCACATGGCTCTTGGCCTGAAGTTCCGCAAAGTCGAGATATAGGTTCACTATACGGTTGAGTATATCCACCTCATCCTCTGAGAGATAATTTTTGGCTACTTCCGCTTCGCGCCTTGTCGGCATAGCCCCGCGCCACGCCGTAAGCCCCATAAAGTCCTTATCCGCATTTGCTCGTGCATATATTACTTCAGCAGCCGTATGGCCGTGGGCAGCGAAATGCATTTTGTTCTGAACCGTCTTGAAAAACTGCTGCGTAGTCGATGTACGGGGATCATAATCAATACTCAACGCATATATTTCCAATACCTTGCGGTAGAACACCTTCTCCGAACTGCGGATATCACGAATACGCCCAAGAAGTTCATCGAAATAATTCCCCTGCCCGGCATTCTTCAGCAGATCATCATTGAGGGCGAACCCTTTGATCATATATTCCTTCAGCACCTGCGTGGCCCATTGCCGGAACTGCACACCTCGATGCGAATTCACGCGATACCCCACGCTTATTATCATATCGAGATTATAGTAAGCAATGCTGCGCTCAACCTTTCGATCGCCTTCGTTTTGAACTGTTGCAAAAAATGCAACAGTTCGATTTTGCTCTAACTCACCACTTTCATATATATTCTTAATATGCCTTGATATGGTCGATTTGTTGCGCTGAAACAGTTCGGCCATTTGGTCGGCGGTGAGCCACACGGATTCGTTGGCAAGGCGCACTTCTATCTTCGTATCTCCGCCCTGCGACTGGAATAATATTATCTGGCCTCTATCCATAATCTTACACTTGCGGAAGCATAGCGAGAAATTCATCCTCGGTCACTATGGCCACGCCGAGCTTCTGCGCCTTCTCAAGTTTGGCCGGGCCCATATTATCGCCGGCGAGCACAAATGAGGTCTTCTTCGATATCGAGCCGGCATTCTTACCACCGTTGAGCTCAATCATCTCTTTGTATTCATCGCGCGAATGATGGAGAAAAGTACCCGATATCACTATCGTCTTACCTTCGAGAGCATTACTCTCGGGCAGTCCGGAAGCACTCTCCTCAAGCTCCATCGTCACACCCGCATCAGCCAATTGCGCCACAATCTCACGGTTCGACTCCACTCCAAAGAAGTCGATAATACTTGCCGCAATGCGCGGGCCGATATCATCTATAGCCGTGAGTGCTTCGGCGTCCATACTCATCAGCGCCGGAATACTGCGGCATGACTTGGCCAGACGCTTAGCCACCGTCTCACCCACGTAAGGAATCGACAAAGCGAATATCACACGCTCAAGCGGAGCTCGCTTGCTCGCCTCAACGCCCGCAATGATACGCTCTGCGCTCTTCTGTCCGAGCCCTTCGAGATGCATCAGGTCCTCCACTCGGAGGCGATACAGATCGGCCGGTGTCTTGACGAGGCCGCGCTCGTAGAGCATCGCGGCAGTCTCGTCGCCTATGCCATCGATATCCATCATGCGGCGTCCTACGTAGTGCTCGATGCGGCCTATGATCTGAGGCGGACAGCCGTATGTATTGGGGCACACGATAGCAGCCTCGCCGGGCACGCGCACCAACTCGGAGCCGCAGGCCGGACACACCTTGATAAATTCCACCGGCCGGCTGTCGGGCTGTCGGGCACCGAGATCCACGCCGGTGATTTTCGGGATGATCTCGCCACCCTTCTCCACATAGAGATGGTCGCCTTCGTGGATATCGAGCGAACGGATTATGTCGTCGTTGTGGAGCGATGCACGCTTCACGATTGTACCCGACAGAAGCACCGGCTCCAGATTGGCTACGGGAGTGATCACACCCGTGCGCCCCACCTCAAATGAAACGAAGCGAAGCGGTGTCAATGCCCGTTCGGCCTGAAACTTATATGCTATAGCCCAGCGAGGGCTCTTGGCCGTGTAGCCAAGATTGAGCTGCTGACGAAGGCTGTTGACCTTGAACACGAGTCCATCGATGGCCACCGGAAGTTCCCGACGCTCCACGTCCCAGCGCTGAATGAACGCATCTACCTCCTCTATCGTATCCATCACCCGCATAGCCTCTGGCACCTTGAAGCCCCAAGAGCGGGCAGCCTGCATATTGTCGTAATGATTATCGAAGGGCAGTTCATCGCCGAGCAGATAATATAAGTAGGCATCTAATCCACGACGGGCTACTTCAGCGGGGTTCTGCATCTTGAGTGTACCTGACGCAGCATTGCGCGGATTGGCAAACAACGGCTCGCCGGCACGCTTGCGCTCATCATTCAGACGTTCGAATTCTTTCCACGGCATCACTATCTCGCCGCGGATCTCAAACCGGCGCGGCCATCCCTCGCCTATAAGCTGTGTGGGGATGCTTCGGATAGTGAGGACATTGGCCGTGACCACATCGCCACGTACACCGTCGCCGCGCGTCACCGCCTGCACCAGCCTGCCATCCTCGTAGAGAAGCGAGATCGAGGTGCCGTCAAACTTCAGTTCGCCCACTATCTGCACCTTTTCGCCGTCCAAGCCACCGCGGGCGCGATCCACAAACTCATCGACCTCTTCCACCGAGTAGGTATTGCCGAGCGACAGCATCGGGCGCTCGTGAAGCACCTGTACGAAGCCTTTCGTCAGATCGGAGCCTACACGGTGAGTCGGCGACAGCGGATCGTCGAATTCCGGATGATCACGCTCCAGCTTTTCGAGCTCCTTGAGGAGCATATCGAATTCCTTGTCGGAGATCTCCGGCTGATTAAGCACATAGTAATTATAATTGTGACGGTTGAGAGCCTCACGCAGGGTCTCGATCTGTTGCTTTACTGAGTCCATATCTACAAAGATAGCCCAATAAGCAGAGCCAAGTAGTCATTTAACAATTTTTAATTACGCATATCCCCCCTCGCTGCCGTACCTTTGTATGTATATATGCAAACCCTGACAGCTACCACGATGAGAATGACCCACAGCTTAATTGGCCTCACATTAACACTCATAGCCTGCAGCGGAGGTAATTCAGCTTCGCACAACGCAGATCCCTCTGCCCCTGCAGTGGCCGACAGTGCCACTTGGGGAAGATTCGATGCCGACTCCGCTTACGCCCACATAGCCCGGCAGCTCGACTTCGGACCGCGAGTGCCCGGCACCGACGCACACACACGTTGCGCCGACTACCTCACGTCGGCTTTCGCAGCCTACGGAGCCGACACCATACTGACACATCGTAGCGACGTCACCACCTACGACGGCCGCACTCTCCCGGCACGCAATATACTCGCTCGGTTCAACACCTCAGCACCACGCCGCATCCTCATCGCCGCCCACTACGACACCCGTCCGTGGGCCGACGAAGATCCCGACCCGGCAAACCGCGACAAGCCGATACCCGGTGCCAACGACGGTGCCTCCGGTGTAGGTGTGGCGCTTGAGCTTGCCCGTCAGCTCGGCCTGCAAAGTGCCTCCATAGGCGTCGACTTCCTCATGGTCGATGCAGAAGATATGGGCCCGCGAGCCGACGAAGACACCTCCGACGGATGGTGTCTCGGCAGCGCCGCATGGGCATCGGCACTCCCCTATCAGCCCGTCGACCGTCCGGCCTATGGCATTCTGCTTGATATGGTAGGAGGCGATGGAGCCATATTCACCCGCGAATATTTCTCCGAGCGCCAGGCTCCCGGCGCTGTGGCCAAAGTATGGGACACAGCCGACCGTGAAGGAGTGTCGCGATTCGTCAACTCGGTGGCAGGCGCCGTGACCGACGACCATATCAACATATCACGCGCCGGCATACCCTGCATCGACATTATCGAATGTGCCAACTCCGACACCGGCTCATTCCCTCCATACTGGCACACGATAGCCGATGATCTCAGCCACATCTCCAAAGCCACACTTTCCGACGTGGGACGCACCTTAATGCGCGTCATATATACCGAAAAACCCGAATAATCACTATATTTGCCAACGAATATGACTATCAACCAGATTCAGGACGAAATAATCGAAGAATTCGCCGAGGTCGACGACTGGATGGACCGCTACGGCATGATCATCGATCTGGGAAATACTATCCCTCCGATCGACGAACAGTATCGCACTCCGCAGCATCTCATCGAGGGGTGCCAGAGCCGCGTATGGCTCAACGCCGAGGAGCGCGACGGCCGCGTGTACTTCACAGCCGATTCGGACGCCATCATCGTGAAAGGTATCATAGCCCTGCTCATCAAGGTACTCAACGGCCAGACACCAGCCGACATACTCGCATCCGACCTCTACTTCATAGATCGCATCGGACTTGCTGAGAATCTCTCTCCCACTCGGTCCAACGGCTTGACAGCCATGCTCAAGCAGATGCGTATGTATGCTCTCGCATTCCAATCATGCCAAAATCTCAATAAATCATAAACCGATACATTATGTTTAAGAACCAACCCAAAGGACTATATGTGCTTGCACTGGCCAACACCGGCGAACGCTTCGGTTACTACACCATGCTTGCCATTCTGCTCCTCTTCCTCCAGGCCAAATTCGCCTTGAGCACAGCCGTAGCCGGCGCCATCTACTCTACTTTTCTGGCACTCGTCTACTTCATGCCTATGATCGGCGGTGTAATCGCCGACAAATGGAACTTCCAGAAGACCGTGACCCTCGGTATCATCGTGATGTTTCTCGGCTATCTCGTGATGGCCATCCCCACCGCGATGCCCGACGGCAGCCCCTTCGCTTCCCCGGCTTTCTACATTATGTTGCTCGCCCTGCTCCTTATCTCCTGCGGCACAGGCCTCTTCAAAGGCAACCTCCAGGTGATGGTAGGCGACCTCTACAACAATCCCCGCTATGAGTCGAAGCGCGACGTTGCCTTCTCCCTCTTCTACATGGCCATCAACATCGGCGCCATGTTTGCTCCATCCGTCACCAAAGCCTTATGCGAGAGTGCTCTCAGCTCACAGGGACTCACCTACAGCCCCGAGCTTCCCGGCCTCTGCAATAAGTTTATCGCCGAAGGAGCCGCCGCCGTTGGCGACAAGATCACCGTGCTTCAGGAGTTTGCACAGGGCGCTGATCTCAAAGAATTCTGTCAGCACTATATGGCTACCATCTCCACCGGCTACAGCTACGCATTTGCCGTGGCTTGCCTTTCGATGGTGATCTCCTTCCTTATCTACAAATTCGGCCGTTCGACCTATGCTAACGTCACCGCCGCCGCTGCTAAATCCGACAGCACTCAGGCCGCGCCCGAACTCACCCAGGAGCAGACACGCAGCCGCATCACCGCGCTGTTCCTCGTATTCGCTGTGGTGATCTTCTTCTGGATGGTATTCCACCAGAATGGTCTTACCCTCACCAAGTTTGCCGAGGTATTCACGGAGCCGGAAAGCTTCGGATGGACCCGAATCATGTTCAACATCTGGGCTCTTGCCACTATCGTAGTCGGCGTCTACGCTACCTTCAACCTCTTCCAGAGCAAGGGCAGCACCTCTCGTCTCATCTCCGGTCTGCTGCTTCTCGGCTCCCTCGTAGGCCTCTACTTCTTCTACGACTACACACCCGATCCCCTCTCAGGCCTGCAGCCCCAGATCTATCAGCAGTTCAATCCCTTCTACGTAGTAGCCCTAACCCCCTTCTCTGTAGCCATCTTCTCGTGGCTCGCCAAGAAGAAAAAGGAGCCCAGCGCACCGCGTAAGATCGGCCTCGGTATGCTCGTGGCCGGTGTAGGCTTCGGCGTTATGGCCATCGGATCGCTCGGACTGGGTGTAGCCCCCGTCGACGGACAAGGCGAGCACCTCGTTTCACCCAACTGGCTTATCAGCACCTACCTCGTACTCACCTTCGCCGAGCTCCTACTGTCGCCCATGGGCATCTCCTTCGTATCGAAGGTAGCGCCCCCTAAATATAAAGGTGCCATGATGGGCTGCTGGTTCGGAGCCACTGCTATCGGCAACCTCCTCACCGCCATACCCGCCATGCTCTGGAACGTGATGGACGTGGCTCTACTTTGGACTATCCTCATCGCCCTGTGTCTGCTCTCCGCTGCCTTCATCTTCGCCATGATGAAGAAGCTGGAGGCTGCTACAGCCGACAGTGCGCCCGCAGAGGTAGCAGATCAGCTCGAAACTATTGAGGACGACGCAATCTGATCATACACGACATAACTCATAAGAAGTCACGCGACCGCTTCACCGGCTGCGTGACTTTTTTCTATGAACCTATCGCGCGCGGCTGGCGTTATATAGAAAAGTAACTCACACATAGTACTCACCCGTTAATCCCTTTCTCTCACCCTTCATCCCTCCATCTACCACTATGACAACATTAGCCACACATCCCATCCTATATTGGTTCAGCATAATCGCCCTCGTAGGTCTCACCGTAGTTGCCGCGTCAGCTATCAACCATGTCATCGGCCGCCACTGCGTAGCAGTTCAGCGCCACGTAAGCCAAAAATTAAGGTCGATTGAAAGAAAATGACCGACAAAGATACGCACATCCAATATTTTTAGCTATCTTTGTCCCCGCAAAGAAATTCCGCAAGGGATGTCAACTCGGGGTGTAGCACAGTTGGCAGCGCGCCACGTTCGGGACGTGGAGGTCGGAAGTTCGAGTCTTCTCACCCCGACATTTTCAGCAATAGAGGCTGCGTCAGAGGCGTAGCTTCTTTTTTTGCATATTTGATTCATTTATCAGTTGTATAGATATAACGAATTCGTTATATTTGCATGATGAATAACGAATCGCAAGATAGCAATAGCCATAGAGTTATTTTCCGGACTCCTCAGTTCGACTCTTTTTATAGCTCTTTACCTCAAAAAGTTACAGCTAAATTTGATTACGTATTTCTCATTCTACAGAATGTGTACAACATTCCTGCAAAATTTGTCAAACATCTGGAAAACACCAATCTTTATGAGATGCGTGTATCTACCGGCTCTAACGAGTATAGAAGTATAATCTTTACGATCGATCACACCAATATAATTGAAGCAAAGAAAATAATTCTTCTTAGCGGATTCTTAAAAAAATCCACAAAAGACTATAAGAAACAGATTGAAGCAGCAACAAAAATTTTAGAAGGATTAAGACCATGATAACAATAGATGAAAGTAAATTAGCCCAATTACCTACCACCAACCAATTACTTGATGAAAAGTATGGTACCGAAGGTACTATGCAGCGAATTGAATTTGATGCTAAAGCAATCGCATGGTATTATGGCTCTTTGCTTCGTGATCGCCGCCGCGAACTGAAACTTACTCAACGCGAAGTCGCCGAAAGGATAGGACGCGAGCAGACGTATATCGCACGAATCGAACGAGGAAAAGTCGATATTCAGCTTTCAAGTTTCATACGTATAGCCACAGTGCTTGGAATCCAACTTATACCATCATTCATATCCGTAATGAAATAGAATTCTCTATCTTTTGGGCTTGGCCAGGGGGGTATGCATAATGGCGGCGGGAGCCTCGCCGCGGCGGAGCTGATCTGCCATAAACCGCATGTGGGGCTCCGTGTGGGCGAAAAATCTACGGTAACCCTCGCAGAGATAGTTCAGCCCGGCTTCGCCGTCGGCCGTAGTGGCAAAGCGATTTTTCGGACACTCGCCATTGCATATCATCGTAAACCGGCACTCGCGGCACTGACGGGGCAATGAGCCACGCTTCGCCAATCCAAAATCAAACTGGCGCTGCTGCCCCATCAGCTCTATCACATTCTGAGTATGGATATTGCCGAGCAGATAGCCTGGGAATACGAAATGGTCGCAGGCATACACATCTCCATTGTAGTCCACAACTCCGGCGTGACCACACACTTTGGCAAGCGAGCATACACCCGGCGTCACACCATACCATCCTGCGAGCGTGGCATCGAAGATCTGCACATAGATGCGCCCCACATCCTCACACACCCACTCGTCGAACACCCGGCAGAGAAATTCGCCCCACTGCTCCGGTGTGACGGACTCGGGTGTCAGCTTGCCTTCTTCGCGCACCGAAGCCAGCCGGCCATCTGGGCGCTTGCGCTCCACGATCGGAGTGAACTGGATATATTGGCACCCGATCGACTTAAAAAAGCGATAAAATTCTTCGGGACGCTCCACGTTGGCATCATTGATCACGGCCATCGCATTCCACTCCACACCATAGCGCTGAAGCATGCGGATCGACCGCATCACGGTGTCGAACGTCGGTTTGCCCGGAGCTGACAGTCGGTAGCTGTCGTGAACGTCGCGCGGACCGTCGATCGACACTCCCACGAGCCAGTTGTTGCGCTTCAGGAAACGGCACCACGCATCATTGATCAGCGTACCGTTGGTCTGAAGGCAGTTGACTATGCTGCGTCCGCCGGCATAACGACGCTGCAGCTCCATAGCCTTCTCATAAAACGCTATCGGAGCCATCGTGGCCTCTCCGCCATGCCAGGTGAATACAACTTCGGACGTGGTCTGCGCACCGATATACTGGCGCACGAACTCCTCGAGCGTCGAATCCGACATGCGGGTGCGCACATCGGCACCGGCATCCTTCTCCAGATAGTAGCAGTAGCTGCAACGCAGGTTGCATTTTGCACCCACGGGCTTTGCCATCAGATACATTACCGCCTCAAACGGATTGTACTCAGGCACCGGTGTAGAATCTTTTTCGGCCATATCGACACAAATATAGTGATTTTTTACGGAACCATCTCACAGCTGTTCACGTTACAATAGTATATAACCCGATTCAATAATATTCATCTCATACATTATGATCTCACCGGCACTACTATCGGTAATCCCACAGCACAACGTAGCTCAGTGGCTCACCTCCAACATCCGCGACCTGCTCGACCACATGGGGCTGAGCCGCGACCCCAACCTCGAAAACATTGTATACGTGGCCTTCATCGTAGCTTTCGCGCTACTACTCGGCTGGGGCATACGCCATCTGCTGCTCTGGATCACCAAGTGCGCTATGAAGTGGCATCCCACTGATCTGGGCAACTATCTACTTCAGAATAAGGTGCCGAAGAGCTGCTCTCACGTAATTCCTCCGTTGGTGATACTCGCCCTGCTTCCCTTCGCATTCGATACCACCTCGCCACTCCTCCACATATTCCGTGTATGCATATGGGTGTATACCATCATAGCTTTTGCCGTGGCTATCAACACTGTGATACGCCTCGTATGGACCCGCTATGACCAACGCGAGAATACCAAAAATCTCGCGCTCGGCGGTATCCGCAACCTCTGCACCGGTATTGTGTGGGTGATAGCAGTGATCATCATCGGCTCTACGATACTCGACAAATCGCCTGTGGCTCTGCTCACCGGCTTAGGTGCATTTGCCGCCGCTCTGATGTTGATCTTCAAGGATACCATACTCGGATTCGTGGCCGGAGTGCAACTCTCGCAAAACGATATGCTCCGCATAGGCGACTGGATCGTAGTGCCCTCCACTATAGCCAACGGTATAGTAGTGGATATGTCGCTCTCGGCCGTCAAGGTACAGAACTGGGACAACACGATCGTCACACTTCCTCCTTACACACTGGTGAGCACTTCTTTCCAAAACTGGCGAGGGATGTCGGCCAGCGGCTACCGCCTGATCAGCCGTTCGGTGATATTCGACGTCGACTCCATCGTACCCTGCACCGACGGGATGCTTGCCTCCGTGGCCACGCTGCCCGGCATGCAGGAGTTTATCGACAAAGTGAAGACCTCCGGCCAGTTCTACGATCCGGGCGTAGCCGTGGTCAACGGCACCACCCAGACCAACCTCGGCCTTATGCGAGCCTATATGTGCTACTACCTGCTCCACCATCCCCTTATCGGCAAGGACCAGCAGATACTCGTCAACCTCAAAGTGCCTGACGGCAACGGTTTCCCCTTGCAGATCTACTGCTACACCACCACTGCCTGGACAGCCTACGAAGCCGTACAAAGCGAGATATTCGAGCACGTGGCCGCCATGGCACCGAAATTCGGTCTGCGTCTCTACAACGCACCATCGGGCAACGATCTCAAGAGCCTAAAACAGATAAGTCAGGCGTAATCCGAACGTGGAATTACGCGCCGAGTAGTTGGTGAGCACTTTCGCCTTCAGCGCGTAGGTCAGTCCCCAGTTGTAGTTGAACGACACCTGCCAGTGGCGCATCAACTCAAGGCCGATACCGAAATCCACGCCAAGCTCGCCGCCTGCATATTCCAGACAGTCCACCTTGTTGTGACCCACAAGGAATCCGACCGAAGGACCGGCATAGACAAACGGCGCCAGAGTGTCCTCAAATCCATTGAGGTTGGTGTACTTATAGCGCAGATGGATCGGCAGATTCACGTAGTGCAGACGCACAGGCTGCTCTGCAGGAAACTCGTCGGCCCACATCGGAAACTCACCGATATTGAGCTTTGCTCCACGCATATCGTATTGCAGACCTATGTCGAGGCCGAAGCCGATGCCCGGAAACATCATCTCACCCATAATACCGGCGCTGAAGCCATACATCGACTTAGCCGTCCAGATATCGTCTTGCTTGAACCGGAGAGTCGACATATTACCTCCGGCGGTAGGACCGTAACGAAACTCCGCCGAGGCTTCAAAAGCCATCACAAGCGACATCAGCACTATTATATACGAAAGCAGATTCTTTTTCATATTGCACAATCTTTTAGATGTTTCGGCAAAGTTAAACAAAAAATCCCGTACTTCACCATCTTTCCTTTCCAAACATCCTCGCGATACTCAACGCACGATGCCGGATTTAACAGGGTCTTTAGGGGCCATAGTGACTCTAAGGACGTTAAGATAGTGCAATTAGCGAATAAGAATTTATGGTAAAAATGTCATTGTACGCTTTTCGTGCGGGGATTCCCGCCAATGCACGATGCATAATTCACGATG